>CAZEOC010000110.1:0-10373 GCA_964513525.1 uncultured Saprospiraceae bacterium
AATTGAATCTCAACTTAACTCTATTAGCAGAAGTATTTGTAATACCTACTAAACCATCAGTTCCAATAGTCGAACTTAAGTTTGCTCCTGTAATATTATAACTACCGCTATTTAAATTAGGATTTGCGATTGCAACAAAATCATTCGCATAAGGATATTTTACCATTGTACTATCAGCTTCCAGTACCAGACTTCCTGTAACAGGTACAGCTATATTGATAAATAAATCTTTAACTGTTGCTAATTTAGAACTCAACATATCTACTTCAATCGTTACACGAGGTTCACAAGGGTCAGCAGGAGATTCTCCAACTATTCTAACTTGTAATTCTGAAGGTTCAGGATTAATATACAGTTGATAAGTTTCATACCCACATGATGTTCCTAAACTTGCAGGATAACCATCACAGTCGAAACCAGAAAATACTGACAAAGATGCTAAGTTACAGATATCATAATCTGCTTTAATTGTATATTGTACAGTTGAATTTTGATTAATATCACCTAATTGATAAATTCCATTTACAGGAGTAATCAAGGCATTAGTTGAAGCATTTCTAACTTCTAATACATTTATATTTGTACTATAAAATCCTAAGAATGCATTTTCAGCAGGACCAGAAGTTGGTTTTACTTTTAATGTCCATTCTACTGTAGGTGTCAAACCGTCAACAGTTTGTTGTGTAGAAGATAGATTCATTACTGCTCTTCTAAATCGAACTCTATCTGGTGTAGAAGAAGTTCCAATTTCTGCTGAAGTCCCACCACCGATAAAACTATCCTCATTGAAAGTATAATTCCATTCTACAGTTTCCCAAGTTTCTTGTGTCGTTGTACAAATTGCTTTCAGAGTTGCTCTAAAATATCCTCCAAATCCATCATCACTCAAATAAACAGTTCCACCATTATTTTCATAATGTTGTTCTAAATCATAGATGTAACTGCTACCACTTCCAGTAGGAGTAATTGAAGCTGGTGTTAGATTATTTTTTGTTCGAGTTCCATTTGTATTCGTATTCGTAGTGTGATAACTTACGAAATATCCGTTTGTAATAGAATATCCTGTAGGTACATCAATACGTACTTGTTTCAAATGTCCCCAATTTCTATATTCGTAAGGAAATAGATTATTATATATACTTCCTCCACCAATTTGCATTTTATAATATTGTGAAATGTTTTCTTCACAATTATTTAAGGTTAATGAAGAATAACTCCAATTATTATAACTATATCCGATTAGTGTATATCTTCCATCCCAATCATCACAAGAAAATTTATTTGCGGCTAAAGTAGGATTAACAATATCACTTAAGTAGAATTCATTATTTGTAATTAATACGGTTGCTGTTTTAGCACCAATATTTCCTGTAACTTTATATATACCAACTAAAGTGACTTGATCACCATCATCATAAGTAAATCCGTTGAAGTCGTTACATCCTTGAGCCGTTAATGTAGCTACACTATAATCAAATGCGACATCTCTATTCGAACCATTCATTATTTGTGTGAAAGGCACATTATTACATGTAAGTGTTTGACCTGTACTTTGGTCAAGTACAGAAATTGTAGCACCAATTAGTAAGACAGAATCACCATAAGGCATAGCTGTTGTCGCATAACCATATTGCCAATTAGTATAAGTTGCATTAGTATGTACCGTACCTGTAAAAGTTGTATTGAATGTATCTCCAACCATTACACGACCATATTCAATCAAATTAGGATTCAAAGCATTCGTAGCATCTGGTCTTCCATCTGTATCATTATCAGATGTTCCAAAGCTTGTTCTTGTAACATCAAAACCATTGAAACCCATACCAACACAAGGACCTCCAGGACAATGTAATTGAGTAGAAGTATTAATTAGACAAGTCAATGGAATTTCAGAAGCAGGAATACATAAACTATCCATCTCAAAGAACAATTGAAAATCAACTCCAATTGAACCCGCACCTGCACCACTACAATCTCCAGTCAAATCTAATTGAAACTCAGAGTTTAAGAAATTAAATGCAGCTGGAAAAGGGTAATGTGCCGTCAAAACACCACCTGAATAATCTGTATAAGAAGGTGTCCAAGCAGTACTTCCTCCGACATACCTTAAATCACTACTATTTCCTGACCAAATTAAACCATTTGGTATATTAAAGACAACTTTCAAATGTGAATCTGTTCCATCTTCTGGCAAATCAAAAGTTGCTCCTGTTAATCGGAATGAAAACTCATCCGTTTGTCCATCATATAAATCTGTTGGATATTCTGCAAAAACTGTAAATTGTTTTAATTGCGGTTCTTGACCAGTTTGATTTGTTTTAGAATAAGTGTTTTGATAACACATATCTGTATAAGTCAAACTATAATCCCAACCAATTAAATCAACTCGTCCACACTCTGTAATATTATCACAAGTGTAACTATTCCATACTAATATTAATGTATCTCCAGGTACGATTACAGGTAAGTCTAATTCTACTTTTCCTATCGGATTAGAACCCAAACACGAAAGCGAACCTGTATTTGTTGTCGTTGAAGTACTGGTTGGTGTTAAGGAAGTTAATGTTCCATTTACACCAGTTTTATATTGAATACTTCCTTCGTCTATTCTTGAAAAAACACCTTGGTCATATCCGTTATCTTTTGTTTGATAAATATTTACGGATAAATCATTCGCTGGACCAGAACCACTATTAATTAAAGTGATTTGTTGTTGGTCGCCAACATTTCCATCAAGACAAGTATTAAAACTCGGTTGTGCCGTTGCTTTGATATTTGGAGCATAAAGAGAAACATTCGTATATGGATATTTATTATTACTTGAAGTTGTTAATCCGTCACAACCCCAATCAACATATAGTTGAGATTGATAGTCATCACAACCAACTGCATAAACAGTTTCTGTTAATGTAATTGATTCATTTAAATCAAAATAGGTATCATTATTTCCAATAGCTGTAAAATCTGCTCCAGTGAAACTAATTGTAGCACCCGTTCCTGTTGCGACCAAACTACCTTTATTTGATGCTGTTGTTTGTACTTTTGTATCATCATAAATATCATGAACGGTGAATCCATCAATTCGTCCAAAACCGCCGTTTACAATAGTTACTTGACGGGTATAATATCCACCTACAAAAACGCTTGCAGTTTGTGGACTTACATTACTAACCGATAAAGAACCAAACAATATATTATAAGCATCAGATTGAGATGATTCTGAACCACCTGAAAAACTAACGGTCATATTATTTCTGAATATATTTCCACTACTTTGGTAAGCAATAGCGGCAAAACCTGCTACGGCATCAAAAGTCATCGAAACGGTGCTATCTTTTGGTAAATTACCGATAGCAATATCTATATCAGATAAGTCTGCAATATTTGATTCGGTTACGCCATAAGATTGAGAAGCGGTCGTTTCTGAAATAGTTCCGGCGACATAATTAATTCCTGTTGGAAAATCAATATTAAGGGAAATACCTGTCAAGGTATTTGTCGTATTATTAGTGATGTCTATAGTGAAAGATTCAGCGGCATCACAGACAATCAGTTCTGCGGCTACATCTGAATTTATAGTTACATCTTGTGCTATACTCTTTAGTCCAAAACTCAAAAAGAGTAGAAGTAGATAAAATTGTTTCATAATGAATTTATTTTGCTGTAGTGTACTTTTAGTGATAATTAGTGGATGACTAAATATCGATTATTGCTGTTATATGTAGTATTTCAAATCTTATTCCTTATTTTATACTGTTGTTTAATAAGGTTTTATGTATAGGTGATTTTTATATTTAAACTCATAATTGGAATCAATCCATTAATAAGAATTTTATTAGATTGATTGTATCGCTCCATTAATCATGTTATCCAAAGAAAATTGTTTGGCTTTCTTAAAAGCAGCTTTTGATAATTGATTATATAAAGGCGTATTATTAGCAATGTCAGTTATTTTTGATTCTATTTCTTCCAAATTTCTTTGGTCAATAGTATAACCTTCTATACCATTTTTAATTAACTCAATTGGTCCACCAACTGGCGGAACAATACAAGGCTTTTCGTAATACATTGCTTCTAAAATAGTCATTCCGAAAGTTTCAACCCAAGTTTCTGGATGTGAAAGGTTCAAGATTAAAGACGCTCTTTGATAGAATGGATGAACGTTACGTTGGACATCAAAAATGGTTAAATTGGGATAAGAAGGAACTGTTCCAAAGTAATTGTTTATTTCTTCAAAGGAAGCATTTACAACTAATTCAAAATTATAATTTGGTAAACTTTCCGCTAATTTTACAAATTGAGGAACACCTTTATAATCTTTTAAAGAACACAACATTAATACTGTGAATTTATCTTTATGTTCTTGCTTTTTGTATTCATCAGCTTTCGCCAAAAAATCTTCTGATAAGCCATTATAAACTACTTTCCCATCTACATCGGGAAGTGCTTCCAATCGCATTAATTCGTGCGATACATATATTGCAGTTGATGCTGTTTTATTTGCAATTCCTTTTAATAGATTTTTAAAAGATGCTGGTTTTATTGAAACTTCATGAATATGATAAACTACTCTTTTTCCTAATAATCTTCCAGCTAAACTTGCTCCGATTGGTAATAATGTATTGATGTAAAATATAACATCTTGATTTCTGTAACGCCAAAGCATTTTTATAAATAGAATAAATTGGCTTAACATAAAAGCAACCAAACGCATATATTTATTAGGAAAAAAACGGTAAGGAAAGTAATAATAATTGATACCTAAATCAGATAAAAAACCTTCTCGTTCACCACAGGTGAATAAGTCAATTTCATAACCTTCTTTTTTAACACCTTTGATAATAGATGAGAGAATTAATGGACTTCCACTAAAGTCATTTAATAGGTGAGCGAATACAATTTTTTTCATGATTCTGTTAAAAGTTAAAATTGGTTGTTTATAACCGTAATTTAATACTTCATTTCACTTGCTTTTGTTTCAAAATATAATAAAATGTGACGTGGAAAAGTGTTAAAAAGCCATAATTCAATAAATATACAGCACATATGAAAACTAATCATAATATCAAATGAGTAAAAATAAAAAAGGGACTAAAACTAAGTTTCAGTCCCTTTTACAAGATTTATATAAATATTAAATTTATAAACCAAGTATTGCCTTTAAATCTGATTTATTTTGTACTAAAGTAGGTGTGTTTTTTAAAGTGAAAATATGTTGATTTTTTGAACCTATTTTATCAAATTCTAACTTATCAGCTACTGCAATTGCCCCTTCTTTAGTTACTAACCAAAGAATATTTTCATCATTTTTATTGTACTCAATAGCAACTTTTTGATTTGTATAAAATCGCTGTACATTTCCTTTTGTTTTATTAGCAATATAAACCATGTAAAAGTCTACAGCCTTACCGGAAGCATCTTGAAATTTTGCAGAAATAGTTCGATTTTGTATCAATTTTGGTTGGTCACAATTCCAAATTCCAAACTGATTAATTTCAAATTGATTAATAATTTTTTGATTTTTTAAATCTAACTGCAAACTTTTCATTGCTTTAATTCGAGCTTTACTATAAGCTTGTTGCAATTTAGCCATTTCCAATTCCAAAGCTTCAATTTTCAATTTATCTGCTTCACTTAATACTACATCGACCTCATTTTGTGCATTAAAATTGGCTAATTTCTGATTATAATTAATCAAGGCAGTTCTATATTTTGCTTGAGCAATTGCTAATTCTTCTGCTTTCAATACTGGTGTCAATATCAATTCGACTCTACGAGAACCAGAAGCTAATCGTAATTTGAATTGTTGATTATTTAATGTTTGTAAATCAACATTATTCCAAATTGTTCCTGAAATAGCTTGTTCATAAGCAACTTCTTGATCGGCTGAAACTTCCCAAATAACTTCTTTATATTCTGTCAAATACGCATTTGCATTATAAGTTGATGTATCATTTATTGGATTTTCAAAATCAGAAAAGTCAAAGTCCAATACGAAATTATTTGGATTTGGCGCTTTTGGCGGCATTGGTTTTTCCAAATTAAATTCAGAAAAGAATGCGCTTTCATGATTTGTTTTAGGTGCTTTTAATGCTTTAATTTTAGATTGTGTTAATCCAATATTTTTAACAATTTCAGATTCAGATAAAGCTGCATCAATACGTCTTTGTGTTGCTGCATCTACAACTAAACTTACTTTATCCACAGTTTTATATTCCCAATTTTTCACCTGTTCATTTAGGTAATAAACATTATAATCTTCAATTTTATCCAAATTTTGAACACTTGATAATTGAACATTTGCTTTTTTCGCCTTATCAAAATAAACAGCTTTGTTTTCGTGGAATCCTTGCAATTCCATCATTCCGATAGTTGACATTTGATAGGTCGCATTCGCAGAATCATATTTCATTGGAATTCCTGAAAGAAAAATATCTGACAAACCTTCAAATTTTCTATATTTTAACCGAACTGTTCCACTAATTTTTTCACCATTTTCATTAACAAAAGCATCTTTGGGCAAAATTAACCTTGTTCCATCTTCCATGATAAATTCTCCGCCTTCTTCAGTACTGATTTCAACTATTTCATAAGGCATTTCTAAATTTTCAATTGGTGGATTAATAAAAGGTGTATCAATTGTTTCGACTATTTTATTATTAAAAAAAGTAGGAAAAAATTGTTGCTGAATAGCAAAAGTAACGACTACAATCGCAGCAAAAGAAGCCGCAACTAAAGCCCAACGGCGCATTCCACCAATTCGTCTTTTTGCTACAATTGTGGCGGGTTCATTCGCCTCGTATTGCTTCATCAACGCATCAAAATCTTGATGTTTAGCGATTTCCTCGCTCGTTGGCTTTTCAGCATTAAAAATTATATTGTAACGTTTTTTCATTTAATTTATATTGTTAAACTGTTGTATTATTGAACCCTAATTCAACTAATACACTAGAATTTTTAAACTATATTTTACCGAAAAGAAATAATCAAAACCAATTATCGATTTACTATTTTCTTCTTCAATCTTTCTAAAATTCGATAAGTTTTCACCTTAGCATTACTTTCCGTCAATCCTGTAATATCTGCGATTTCTTTAAAAGGTCTTTTTTCAAAAAAACGCAATTCAATTAATTCTAAATCCGTTGGTTTTAAATCATTTAATACGTCAATCATAGCTTCTCGATATTCGCCAAAAGCATCAAAATCAATTTCTTCAACGAAATCAGTAATATGTGTATCATCAACATTTACGACACGTAATTTTTTAGTATTTCTGAAATGCTGAGCAACCTCATTACTCGCAATTCGATATAGCCAAGCAGAAAAAGGAACGCCTTTAAATTCATATTTATGAAGTTTTTGCATTGCTTTCAAAAAGACTTGTGAGCATATATCATTAGCTGCAATTTGGTCTCCGCATCGACTTAAAATGAAGCGAAATATCGATTCAAAATAACGTTCATACAACGGACGGAACATCGCAGGATTTTGCTTCGCCAACTGCACTTCTTGCCATTCAGTCTGAATCGCTTCTGCCGACAATGTTCTATTAGATACGTTCATACGTATTGAGGTTTCTATTCTGGAAGAAATGGACAACATACGATTTAGTTATCAATTTTTATAAAATAGAACACCATTCAGCTTGAATTAATTAGGAATGAGTAATTACTAATTAGGAATTTTTTTATGATATAAATTCCTAATATTAGATTTCTAATTCTTAATTAATATCGGTTTTCGTGCTTGTAAAAGTGTTCGTGTTTTGTTTGTTCCTTCCTATAATGTATAACTTTTAAAAAGTTACAGTTGTAACTAAAAAAACTTTTTCTTTATGATGATTAGAGGAAATAATGGTTGAATATGAACCAGAACATTAAGAAAACAAAATTAAGTTTTAACAAGTCAGTTGATAGCTACATCCAAAAGAAGAATTGAATACCTTTGATAAGTATCATGTACTTAGTTGATTGTAAATCTGACTTTTATTTTAATTTATTCTAAGCAAAAGACAAAAAATAAAAGGCTTTCGCCAATAATTGCACTCACCGACAGACAAGTTAGATTGGTTTATTTAGCTATTATTCCTTTTAAATAATTTGGTAGGAATCATAAAACACTCAACTTTAATAAAACCTATAATTAAAGGAATATATAAGTAGTAATCTATGAGCATATTAGCGTTCGGTATAAAAATGAAGTAGAAAGCGCAACTTGTTTTAATGCCTTTTATTAAGCAATGCAACCATAGTTCATTGATTGGTGGGTGCAATTATTGGCGAAAGCCATTTTATTGAGTAAAATGAGAAACTATAATGAAGTGCTTAAACTTGTACAAATACTTATAGAGAATTATTAAAAAAAACAGAAAAAACACCGCAAACCGATAAGCCGAATCCTGTCACAATCAAAAATTGCGTTCTATCATTTATCTACGATGTTTGTCACCAAACACCTCTATCTGCCTACCCTTTGACATCAAGCGAGCAGCTCTCAAACGTCAATATACATGGCATTTCAACACACAAGGTTTACCCCTCTTGATTGTTGCCAACCAACAGCGTGAGCTCTTACCTCACGTTTTCACCCTTACCTTTTTTATTTAGTTTGCAGCATTGCAGTCGCAGTATACAGTACTTGACTGCTAACTAAAAACTGCTACTGCCAACTCAAAAAAAGGCGGTTATTTTCTGTGGCACTTGCTGGCTTCTGACTTCTCAGAATCCCACCTGTTAGGTGGTGCGTTGCTCTATGTTGTTCGGACTTTCCTCTTATTGATATTGCTATCAACAAGCGATAGAATAGTTTACGATGTTTTTTCTGCTTTTCTGGATACTGGTTACTTGATTTTGGATACCTAAAGAAGGTTGAATTTTAGCTATTCTATGATGAATATTTATTACCAATATAACCCAAAAGAGAAAATATTAATTCAATATCTATTTAGAGTTTTCCAAAACGAATCTTCATTTCATTGTGAAATCAATCATGAAAAAGGAATACTTAATAATAGAACTACATGACTTAGACTTCTTTAGGTAACCAGCGACCAGAATCCAGCAACAAATATCACAAAAATTATGGTTTATGTAAATATTTCTATGAAATATTAAATATATAACTGACTATATACTAACTTTACTTTTGGATGATAAATTGGGTTTTTATTGGTCAATTTCGCAATATTATTCTTATTAAAGTTAGAATAATTCTAAATAACCAAATTTTATTAAGACCTATTTATCATTTTTCAAATTAAATAGTTTTATCAATACATTTGCAATTAATGAATAATTGTTCATGCTTGTATATTCAAGGATAAAACAAATTAAAACGAACAAAAAACTTTTATTTAAAATCACTATTACAATAACTTTCAGTTATGAATTGGTTACTGAACTATTTTACATCGTCAATCGGACGAAAGATTATCATGTCGCTTACAGGATTATTTTTGTGCCTGTTTTTAGTTATTCACTTGGTAGGTAATTTACAATTATTTATTGATGATGGTGGAATGGCATTCAATACCTATGCTTACACGATGGCACACAATCCTTTGATTCAAATTGTAGGTTGGTTTACAAAATTTGCAATTTTATTACATGCTATCCAAGGTTTGTTATTGTGGGCAAAAAACCGCAAATCAAAAGGACAAGGTTACAAAGCGAGTATTGCAAAAAGTTCATCTTGGGCATCAAGAAATATGGCTTTTTTAGGAACAATACTTTTAGTTTTTATCATTATTCACTTAGGTAATTTTTGGGTAAAGGCAAAGTTTTTTCCAGAAGGATTGGATGAGTTTCTTTTAGCTGATGGTACACAAACAGAAAACTTGTATGCTTTAGCTGTAGTTACTTTTAAAGAATTATGGTTAGTTGTTTTGTATGTTTTAGGAATGTTTGCTGTGAGTTTTCACATGTATCATGGTTTTCAGAGTGGTTTCCAAACTTTGGGTATTAATCACAAGAAATACACGCCATTTATTAAAGGTTTAGGAATTAGTGTATTTGCTATTTTGATTCCATTATTATTTGCAGCAATGCCTGTTTTCTTTTACTTAATGAAGTAATGTTTTAATTAGAAATTAATAAGAAAGAATTATTGATTTTCAATTTCATCAAATTTCATTATTAACTAATGACTTAAAAAAAACTAATAGATTATGACAAAGTTTAGATCAAATGTACCAGAAGGTGAATTAGCCACCAAATGGGTTGATTATAAATCGAGTGTACCTTTAGTTGCACCGAATAATAAACGTCGTTTAGAGATTATTGTAGTTGGAACTGGTTTAGCTGGTGCTTCGGCTGCTGCAACTTTAGGCGAATTAGGATATAATGTGAAAGTATTTACTTTCCATGATTCTCCAC
>CAZEOC010000111.1:0-10312 GCA_964513525.1 uncultured Saprospiraceae bacterium
ACCATTAGTTGATGGTGATAATGGAACAGCAACAATAGGAACTGATGGTGATTACACTTATATACCAGATCCTTCATTTACAGGAGTTGATTCATTCACTTATGTAATCTGTGATGATGCAACACCAAGTATGTGTGATACAGCGACAGTTTACATTACGGTAATTCCATTACCAGTGATTGATTCTGTAAATGCACCAATTGCAAATAATGATGCGTATGTAACGCCATTAAATACAGCAATACCGGGTGATGTGTCTAATAATGACTTTGATCCAGATGGTCAAGCATTAACATTCACAGCATTAACGAGTCCAACAGATGGTATTTTAAGTACGACATTGAATCCAACAACTGGTGAGTTTGAATACACACCAAATACAGGATTTGTAGGAATAGATACATTCTACTACACAGCTTGTGATGTTACAGGATTATGTGATACGGCAATGGTAACGATTGAAGTATTACCAGATAATGGTAATCCAAATGATCCACCATTCGCAGCGGATGATGCTTATATTACAGATATTAATACACCAGTAACAGGTAATATTTTACCAAATGATTCTGATCCTAACTTGGATAGTATCGTGGTGAATACTACACCAGTTACAGATCCGATGAATGGTATAGTAACAATTGATCCTGATGGAACAATGACTTATACACCAGATCCGGGTTATACTGGTCCAGACCAATTTACTTATGTAATTTGTGATACATTAGGATTGTGTGATACTGCAACAGTTTATATTACTGTAGTTCCACTTCCTGAGCCAACAACACCGCCAGTAGCAGTGAATGATATGAATACTACATTACCTAATACACCAGTACCGGGTAATGTATTGACGAATGACTTTAATACAGATGATGACGCTATCTTCGTAACTAATGTAATTATTGCTCCAACAATAGGAACAATTGCAGGTGTAGGTCAGGTAAATCCAGATGGCTCTTATACTTATATTCCGAATGTAGGAGAAGGAGAAACAACACCAGCATTAGATTCATTTACTTATGTAATATGTGATGACGGAGTACCAAGTTTATGTGATACAGCAACGGTTTATATTACTATCGTTCCAGTTCCAGTGCCAGCAGCTAATGATGGACCAATTGCGAACAACGATGCAGGAGTAACACCGATGAATACACCAATTGGTGGCGATGTATCTAACAATGACTTTGATACAGATAGTGATTCATTAACATTCACATTGTTGACGAATCCAAATAGCGGTACATTAAGTAGTACATTCGATCCAAATACAGGAGAGTTTATTTATACTCCTGATATGGACTTCATCGGATTAGATACATTCTACTATGCGGCTTGTGATACAGGTGCACCGGTATTATGTGATACAGCAATGGTTGTAATAGAAGTACTTCCTGATACAGATACAACTGCTGGAAGTAATGATAGACCATTTGCAGGAGATGATGCCTTTATTACAAATGTGAATGATCCAATCAACGGGTTCTTATTCCCGAATGATTATGATCCTAACGGAGATGCATTTACAGTAACAATGAACTCAGTTCCAGAAGATGGAAGTGTAGTAATTGATCCAGTAACAGGTCAGTTCATATATACTCCAGATCCAGATTACTCTGGTCCTGATCAGTTTACTTATGTAATATGTGATAACGGAGTACCAAGTATGTGTGATACAGCGACGGTTTACATTTTAGTAATTCCTGAGCCAGCAGCAACGGTTGATACAGTATATGTAGCATTGCCAGTGATTACAACAGATACATTCTGTATTCCAACTGCATTGATTGATTTACAAACAGGAATTGATTCTATCGAATATGTTGATTGTTCATTCTCTGTAGATTACGGTACAGTAGTAAGTGTGAATGATTCATGCTTTGTTTACACAGCAGGTGCAGTACCATCATTGATGGATAATGACACAGTTTGTATAGTATTATATGATTCATTAGGAAATACAGATACAACGGTATTCATTATTAATGTAACACCAGATTGTACAGACTTTGATTTATTACCAGCAGCATTGAGTGTAATGGCTCCAAACTGTTTAGCAGATGGTGAGTTATGTATTCCAATTGCACCAAATACAATCGGTGATTACGATGTATTCATTGATGGTTCAATCTTTAACTTAGATGCATCATCAGTTGGTTGTGATAATGATTCAACATACTTCGTAAGCTTAGGAATGGTACCAAGTTCAGTATCGACATTCGAGTTGACTTGGACAATCAATACTGGAGCGAATGCAGGGGTTTACGGACCAATGACATTCACAGATGTAAATGATGTATTAGCTTGGATGCAGGGTATTAATCCTGACGGAAACTGGACACAAGATGCAATGGTTATTTCAGGATTTGCACCAGCTACAGATTACGGTTCAATGTTAGCGACTTATGTATTACCTTCTACAGGTACAATGATGAATGTGAATATTAATAACTTCTCAGCATCAGCGACAGGTACACAAGTTAACTTATCAGTTGGTACACACGAATTGATAGTTATTGATCCAACGACAGGATGTGCAGATACAGCTATTGTAACAATACTATGTACTACGACAGATACGATACCAGTAACAATTCAGACAAATAGTGTAGATACTTACTGTCCTGATATTTCAAGTTTACCAGGTAGCATATTTACTATGCAGAATATTTGTCCAGATGCAGCAGATAATGGTACAGTAATTACAGGTTCAACATGTTTCGATTACGCATCAGATGGTGTTGCAGGATTGGATACAGCTTGTATTGTAATTTGTGATGAATTTGGAAACTGTGATACAACGATTTATATAATCAATGTTGTACCAGCGCCAGATACAATTGTGGTCAACTTAACATTAACAACTGATACAACATTATGTATCCCAGTTAGTGAGTTACCAACAACAATTGATTCAATCTACGTTGGTGATAACTGTGAGCCTTTAGATAGTGCAGACTTATTAGTTACTCAAGGTGATACTTGTGTATTAATTACGCCAGGTGCTTTAGGATCGGATACAACTTGTATTATAATTTGTGATTCAATTGGATACTGTGATACGACTTATATCATTGTAAACATTACAGATGGAATTGATCCTCCAGTGGCAGTAAATGATACAGTAGCAACGATTACACAAACGGGTGATGCTCCACCATACGAGCCAAACCCAACTAATATCGATGTGTTACCGAATGATACAATCAACGGTTCATTGATTTCGATAAGTGTAATTACGCCACCATTAGGAGGTACTGCGATTGTATTACCAGATGGAACGATAGATTATACACAGCTTGAGAAGTGTCCTTATATTGATTCATTCTCTTATGAGATTTGTAACGGTGTAGGTTGTGATACGGCTTGGGTATTCATTAATGTGATTTGTGAGGATATTGTAGTCTATACAGGCTTCTCTCCAAATAATGATGGAACTAATGATACATTTGTAATAGAAGGAATTGAAGATTATCCGAACAACCAGTTATTAATCTTTAACCGTTGGGGTAACAGAGTCTACTTGAAAGACGGTTACTTGAATGAGTGGGGAGGAACATGGGATGGTAATAAAGATTTACCAGACGGAACATACTTCTATATACTTGAATTAAATGATGATAAAGGACGTAAGTTTAGTGGTTACATCCAGATACACAGATAAGAATAGATAATACTAAAAAGCCCTTCGGTTTTCCGAAGGGCTTTTAGTATTTAAAATAACTAAGTTAACATTACAATTTTTTCAAATAGGATATAGCGAACGAACGGTCGTCCTAAAATGGGAATAAGTTTCAAAAATAAATTAATTACTAAAATTGTGACATCATTGTTCTCCATTTTGTGGAAGGAAATAGATGATTTGGGAAGTACAAGAAAGGAGAAGTAATCGGAATACTATTATAATAGTAATAAAGTTGCTTTTTAATTTATTGATAATCAAATAGTTATGGTTTTTTAGGTTCGTATTAACATTTTGTTTTATAGTTGGCATAAAAGTTGGCTTAAAATAATTGTATTGTTTAAATGTTGAAATAAAAAAGTAATCAACACCTTATTACAAACCTTAGTAAACCTAAAAAAATTACGGCAATGAAAAAGTTAATAATTACATCATTAGCATTATTTATATTTTTTACATCAGGTATCGCACAGCAAGATCCGATGTTCACTAAGTACATGTTCAACAGCTTAGTATTCAATCCTGCTTATGCAGGTGCGAAAGATCACCTTTCTGCTACATTATTACACCGTGATCAATGGTGGGGAATAGATGGAGCTCCTAAAACACAATCATTAACCATTCATTCACCTTTAGAAAGTGGAAAAGTTGGTTTAGGTTTATCATTGGTAAATGATCAGATTGGTCCAACAAATACAATTAGTGCGATGGCAAGTTATGCTTATCGTATTCAACTTAATCAGGGTAAATTGGCTTTGGGAATCAATGCAGGAGTGATGAATTATCGTACAGATTTTAGTCTGTTAAATGTGAATGATCCTTCTGATATTGCATTTATGCAAGAAATGACACCAAATTCATGGTTGCCAAATGTAGGGGCAGGAGTTCATTATTATTTGCCAAATAAGTTTTATGTTGGTGTTGCTGCACCACATTTATTGAATTCTCCATTGAGAATTGGTGCTGTTGGAGATAGTTTAACAGCACAACAATTCAGACATTTCTATTTTATGACTGGTGGTGCTATTCGTATAAATTCATCAATGATATTCAAGCCATCATTATTGATTAAGAATGTAGGTCTATTCGGTGCTTTTCAAGATAATAGTTTAGTTTCTGCACCAACAGAATTTGATATAGATGCTTCTATTTTATTTTATGATGCACTTTGGGTTGGAGTTGCTTTCCGTTCTGCTTTTGAAGGGTTTACAGGAACGAGTTCATTTGACTCTGGAGATGTTTGGGTGTCTTATTATTTAAGAAATGGATTCAGAATTGGAGCTGCTTACGATTTTACTTTGACAGAATTACGTCCTTTTGCACAAGGTTCTTTCGAGGTTATGTTAGGCTACGAAATGAATTATAAAGAAAAACAAATTGTAACACCTCGTTACTTCTAATATTAAAATTATGGTAAAAGGTGCAATACTAATTTAAGTGTTGCACCTTTTTTATTTATAAAATATCTGATGTCTATTTGATATCAATCTTTTTTGAAAACCAAGAACCGTTTTGGGATAAATATTTGACTACACTTTGTGTAGTTTTTTTTACAATCAAAATATTTATATTATTTATATATAATTTTTTTAATATTATAATTAATGCTAAAGTGTTGATTATCAATTAATAGTGTTATTAGAGAAAAATATAAATAATCAAAAAAAATATTGTATTTATCCTTAAATGGCATGAATTTAGGAATATGTTAGATAAGGAACAGAAAGTTAATTGATGAAGATTATTAATCGGATTTTAAAATTGTTATCACAAAATCTTTTTAATTTTTATACACGCACTTTTAACAAGTTCCAAAAAAAATTATACGACTTAAAATTATCATAGTCATGAAGAAAGTTACACTGTTATTTTTATTAGTTTTTTTAGTTGGTAGTACAAGTTTTGCTCAAAAGTCAAAACTACAACGAGCGAATACTGCCTTCGAGGATTATAATTATCAAACTGCTATTGAATTATACTTAGAAATTTTAGATAAAACCGATGTTTCGGAAGCTAAGATTAAATTAGCAGAAAGTTATCGTAAGGTCAATAATATGGCGGAAGCGGAATTCTGGTATGGACAAGTTGTGCATTTACCAGAAGCGAAGCCAATTTATTACTTGTATTATGGAAAGTCTTTACAATCAAACGGGAAATGTGATTTAGCAAAGCCTTGGTTTGAGAAATATTCAGTTGAAGAACCAGATGATTTACGTGGACAATTATTAGCAAATACTTGTGACCGTGAAGAATTAGAAAAATTATTAGGTTCTCGTAAGGATTTTTATGAGATTAGAAAATTACCTTTTAATACAGCTTTCGATGATTTCGGTCCAGCATTTTATAAGGACGGAATTGTGTTTGCATCAGAAAGAGATAATACTGGTCCAACCTCACGTATTCACGAATGGACAGGTTATCCGTTTTTAGATTTGTATTATACAAAAGTAGATACAGTAGATGCAGAAGCATTAGAGTTTAAATACGATGATAAGCCTAATAAATACGACAAAAGATTAAATACAAAATATCACGATGGACCTATTTGTTTCTCAAGAGATGGAAAAGAAATTTTCTTTACTCGTAATAATTTAGATGAGAGAAATAGAGTAGGAAAAGATGATGAAGGAACAATTCGTTTGAAAGTATTCACCGCAGATTTGAATGGTGATAAGTGGGAAAACCTAAAAGGTTTACCTTTTAATTCAGATGAGTATTCTGTAGCGCATCCAACTTTAGATGCTGATGGTAAAACATTATACTTTGCATCAGATATGCCTGGTGGATTCGGTGGAATGGATTTATATTATACTGTAAAGGAAGACGGAAGTTGGTCGCCACCACGTAACTTAGGACCACGTATTAATACAGAAGGACATGAAGTATTTCCTTATGCACACTCTTCAGGTAGATTATATTTTTCATCTGATGGACATGTTGGTTTAGGAATGTTAGATATCTATTATATTGATAATCAAAATGGAGTTTGGGGACCACCAATGAATATTGGATTTCCTATCAATACTTCTGCGGACGATTTTGGATTAATCTTAAATGAAGAAGAAACTTTCGGTTATTTTTCTTCAAATAAAGATGGCGGAGTTGGACGAGATGATATTTATAGTTTCAAGTATAGTGTTGTAAAAGTAGAAGTATTAGTTTATGATGAGAATACAAATGATCCAATTGAGAATGCATCAGTTTTAGATGATTGTTCAGGATTGGAATTGTTCACAGGTTCTAATGGTCGAGTGACAATAGAATTACCGTTGAACAAATGTTGTACATTCACTGCAAATAAAGATACATATATTGAAAATGCTTTAGAGAGTTGTACACAGGATTATAAAGCGAGTACGAAAGTATTTGTAAAAATTCCTTTGAGTCAACCAATGGATTTTGCAATAGAAGGAATTGTATATGATGAAGAAACGAAAGAACCTTTAGCTAATTCAACCGTAACTTTGATGCCTGATTGTGGTGGAGAAAGTATGGAATTTGAAACAGATGCAACAGGTCGTTACCGTTTTGTTTTAGATAAAGAATGTTGTTATTCATTAAAAGCAGAAAGTGAAGGATATTTCGCAGTTAGTACAGACAAGCCTTATTGTACTAAAGGGTTGAAGAAATCTCAAGATTTTGTGCATGATTTTCCTTTACAACGTTTTGTTGATCCTCCAGGGCCAATTGATCCTGATAATCCAGTTGATCCAGGTAATCCGAGTAACCCTTGTGATGGAATCGCACGTACTTTTGTAATTGAGCATATTTATTATGATTTTGATAAAGCATATATTCGTTCAGATGCGGAAGAACCTTTATCTCAATTGATTAAGATATTAAATGATAATCCTGATTTGATTGTTGAAATTGGTTCTCATACAGATGCGAGAGGATCGAATCGTTATAATATTCGTTTATCAGCTCGTCGTGCAGAGTCAGTTGTGAAATACTTGATTCGTCAAAATATTGGTTCAAATCGATTGGAGGCAAAAGGATATGGAGAAACACAAACGACAAATGATTGTGTAGACGAAATTCCTTGTACAGAAGAGCAACATCAAAGAAATCGTAGAACAGAATTTAGAGTTATCGGTAAAATTGATGGTACTCGTTACGATTGTGAAACAATGACAATGGATATTGACCAAGCATCAACAGCACCATACGTTTTGAAAAAAGTGGATAGATGTGAAAATTGTCCTTTTTAATAGAAATATTTTCTAAGAAAAACGGATAATAAAGATAAATTTTATGTAAAAAAGGAATGTAATTTTATCAGATTGCATTCCTTTTTTATTCAGTAACATATGCAACAAATTAATAATATGATATATTTTTAAATCTGTCATATTTTACATAAATTTGTATTCATGTAATATATAAAATACTGTATAACAGATATTTAAAATTAGATTAAGATTAATTCTAATTATTATTGCCAAAATGTTTTATCAAAAATACTATTATGAAAAGAATTGCTACTTGTTGTTTATTAATCATCTTTTTTGCAACATCGGCATTCGCTCAAAAATCTAAGCTTGAAAGAGCAAATAAAGAATTTGAACGATACAATTATGCTGTTGCAATACAGATGTACAAAGAAATATTAGACAAAACTGATGTTTCTGAAGCAAAAATTAATTTAGCCGAAAGTTATCGAAAAATTGATAACATGGCAGAAGCTGAATACTGGTACGGACAGATAGTTCACTTACCAGAAGCTAAGCCAGTTTATTCCCTTTATTACGGTCAAGCACTACAAGCCAACGGAAAATGTGATTTGGCGAGAGAATGGTTCCGAAAGTATAATGAAACTGAAGAAGGAAGTATTAGAAGTACAAATTTGATTACAACTTGTGATAAGGAAGTTGTAGACCAATTATTAACTACTCGTAAGAATTTTTATGAAATTCAGCATCTAAAACAAATCAATACAAAATTTGATGATTTTGGACCTGCATTTTATAAAAAAGGGTTTGTTTTTTCTTCAGAAAGAGACGATAAAGGTCCCGTGACTCGTATTCATGATTGGACTGGATTTCCATTTTTAGAATTGTATTATACAGATGTTGATACGATTAATGCAGAATCATTAGAGTTCAAATATGATGATAAACCATCAAAATATGATAATAAATTAAATACAAAATATCATGATGGACCGATTGCATTTTCTCCTGACCAATCTAAAGTTTACTTTACTCGTAACAATATTGATACTCGAAATAGAGTAGGAAAAGACGCAGAAGGAACTGTTCGTCTTAAGATTTTTGCAGCTGATGGTCAGAGTGGAGATTGGAGTAATTTAGAAGGAATGCCATTCAATTCTGATGAATATTCAGTAGCTCACCCTTCTATTTCTGCTGATGGACAAACAATGTATTTTTCTTCAGACATGCCAGGAGGTTTTGGTGGAATGGATTTATATACAACTAATTTTGACGGCGGAACATGGTCGCCTCCAAAAAATATGGGTCCCCGTATTAATACAGAAGGAAATGAAGTATTCCCAAGTTTACATCCAAAATCAGGTCGTTTATATTTTTCATCTGATGGACATGCAGGTTTAGGAATGTATGATATCTTCTTCATGGATAATAATGATGGTGTTTGGGGAGCAGTTCAAAATATTGGTTTTCCAATCAATTCAAATGCTGATGATCATGGTTTAATTTTGAATGATGAAGAGAACTTCGGTTACTTCGTTTCTAATCGTGACGGAGGTGTTGGACGTGATGATATTTACAGTTTTAAATATACAGTTGCTAAGGTCGAAGTATTAGTTTATGACGAAAATACTGGTGAGCCAATCGAAGAAGCTGAGGTCTTAAATGATTGTTCAGGTTTAACTTTGAAAACTGGTGCGAATGGTAAAGTAATGTTTGAAATGCCATTAAACCAATGTTGTACTTTCATGGCAAGTAAATCATTGTATGAAGACAATAAGAGAGATACTTGTACGAATAATATGGTTTCAGGAACGGATTTATTATTAAGAATTCCTTTAGCACAGCCGTTAGATTTTGCAATTGAAGGTGTGGTATATGATGAGCAAACTGGTGATCCGATTCCAGATGCAAAGGTAACTTTGATTCCTGATTGTGGAGGAGCACCAATTCCTGTTGTTACTAATGATAGAGGAGAATATAATTTTATTTTGGATAAAAACTGTTGTTATGATTTGAAAGCTGAAAAGCCAACATATTTGACACAGTCAACGGATAGACCATACTGTACAAAAGGATTGAGAGCATCAAAAACATTTGAGCATAATTTCTATATGAACAAATATTTGATAGAACAGCCTCCATTAGAAATTCCAATTGCAGAAAATCCTGTACCAAATAATCCTTTTACAAATAATCCTTATTCACCTTATGGATATCAAACACCAAAAGGAGAATATATTCCTAAAGAGCCAGTTAGTCCAAATGGATATTATACAGAAAATGGTAATTGGGTAGAAACACCTCCAGCAAGACCTTATAAGCCAGGTGGAACGTATACAGAAAACGGTACATATGTGGAAGGTGGGACTTATATTGAAAGTGGCTACACAGTTGGTCCTTGTCCTGTAACCTTTGTTTTGGAACATATATATTATGATTTTGATAAAGCTTATAT
>CAZEOC010000112.1:0-4940 GCA_964513525.1 uncultured Saprospiraceae bacterium
TTCTTCTCCTTATTCTGTAATGCGATTGACTGGAACGTCATATTTTGAAGATGGCTTGCTAACTTCAGCGGTAAAAAGAGAACCTTTTTGTGTTTTACTTTTTGATGAAATTGAGAAAGCAAGTCCAACTTTTTATGATTTATTATTGCAATTATTAAGTGAAGGACGATTGACAGATAGCAGTGGAAAATTGGTCAATTTTTGTAGTACGATTATTATTATGACCTCAAATATTGGTGCGTCTAATTTGCAAACTAATAAAATTGGTTGGTCAAAAGAAATAGATGTAACAAGTGTGAATCAGCATTTTATGAGTGCAGTTCAGAAACATTTTCGACCAGAATTATTTAATAGAATTGATGAAGTAATTCCATTCCAGCCGTTAGCGAAAGCTGATATTCGATTTATAGTCGATAGAGAAATTAAGTTATTCAAAGAACGAGAAGGTATTCGTTTTAGAAAGATGGATTTGTATTTGGAAGATGCTGTTTTGGATTATTTGGGAGAAGTTGGTTATGACCCTAAATATGGTGCAAGAAAGTTGCAGCGAATCGTTCGAGAAGAATTAATTATTCCTTTGTCTCATGAATTGAATACTTTTGAATTTGATGAACAATTGATAGTTAATTTAAGTATTTGGGAGAATAAATTAGCTATTGATATAGAATCTGACCCTTTTAAATTTGATTTGTTATTAGAAGAATTAGAAAAGTATCAATATGCGGATCATGCTGGCGAATTGAGACGAAGTGTGCAACGATTAAAAGAGGGAACATTTTTCGTGCAAATGTTGAGTAATTTAGATTTGTTAGAACGCCAAAAGGCGAATAATTCTAAGCAATTTTGGAAAGACGAGAAAAAAGCGAAAAAGTATGTTTTGAACCTTTCAACTATTGAAAATATAGATAAATTAACGCACCAAATTGAAAACTTGGAAGATGAATTATCTTTGAGTTGTATGAATTTGGCAGGTTATAATACATCAATTATTGCAAATATTAAACAATGGGAAAACGATTATTTTGATTTCAAAGTTGAATTATTTAATCGAGTAAAACAACAATCGCATCAAGCTAAATTTCAATTATTAGGCAGTGAAATTGATTTGTTTGTTCCTTTTTATGAAGCTTTATTTACAGCGAAAAATTATAGATATAAAGCAAGGGCAATTTGGTATTCGGAAGCTTATTATAATGAAAAGATTGAAGTTACAAGATGGAAAACTGATGAAAATGGAGAAGATTTACGTACAGTTGAAAAAGTAAAAAGAGAAAAATATCTTTGTGAAGATTTTGACCTTAAAGCTGGCAAATACGAGTGTTTAGCGGATAGTTCTGCAAAACTATTAGGATTAGAATTTATCATTGAAGGAACTTGTCCTTATTTATTTTTGATGCAAGAAAATGGGATTCATCAATGGATTATTAATAATACATCGAGTCAAAAAGTCTTTGTTCAAGTTTCTGATAATGTAGAACAGACTTTGTCAAGAACACTGCATAAAAAGAAGTTTTGGATTGGTAAAAGGGAACGTCGAATTTATCAAGATTTACACTTGAAAGATACAATCTTTGAGATTAATAGAGAAGTTAGAAATACAGCACATTTGGATTATATTTTAAATGTATTGAATCAACGATTTGAAGCAAAATTGAATAGTGAATTAATATAAATTATGAAGTATTAAATATTAAGTATTTACTTACGGTATTCTGAAAGTGTTTTGTAATTAATACTTAATATTTCATATTTAGTACTTAGTATAAATGGCAATTAATAATAATAACACAGATTTAGATATTCAAATAGGAAAATTTTTGGTCGCTGAACCATTCATGTTAGACCCGAACTTTAAGCGAGTCGTGATTCTAATTTGTGAACATCAGCGAACCGAAGGAACAATTGGTTTTGTATTGAATAAATCCGTTGAAATGAATATTACGGATTTGGTATCGAATTTTCCAGAATTTGAAAGTGAAGTATACTTCGGTGGACCAGTTCAAACGGATACGATTCATTATATACATAGAATTGGGCATTTGTTAGAAGATAGTGTCGAAGTCGCTGACGGACTTTGGTGGGGCGGAAATTTTGAGCAATTGAAATCTTTAGTCAATACTGGAGTTGTGCAGCCAGAAGATATTCGTTTTTTTGTTGGATATTCTGGTTGGGGAGAAGGGCAATTATTAGAAGAAATGAGTGCAAAAACTTGGTTTCTTTTAGATAGTGATGTAAATTTTGTTTTTAATCAAAAATATTTTAGCACACTTTGGGCAGATGTTTTGAGTCAATCTGGCGGTTCACATTCTATAATTGGTCAAATTCCAGATAAAGTTTGTTTGAGTTAGTATCGATTTAAGAATAAACAAAAATAGCCGATTATCAATAAAATGATAATCGGCTATTTTTATTCATAGAAGTTGTAATTTTCTCTAAAATCCGTGCTTAATTTGTCCACTGAAATCCTGTGGAAAATCTGCTTCATCATCAAAACCCAGTTCAATATCTCGACCTTCGTAAGGAATATAATCTGTTTTAAATAAGTAATCCCAAAGGCTTAGCGTAATTCCGAAATTCACACCATATTTAATGTCTTCGGGCAAATGTTTTGCATGATGCCAGATATGCATTTGTGGATTATTAAAAATATATTTCAGAAATCCTAAACGTAATTTGAAATTAGAATGATTGAAATGTCCCCAAGCTAAAGTGAAAATATGTATGATGAAAAAGTCATATAAACCTATTCCTAATAAGGCTAAAGGAATATATTCAAAAGTTCTGTACACTACATTTTCCATCCAATGATAACGCAAATGCGCTGCAAATCCCATTTCTTTGACAGAATGATGCACTTTATGAAATTCCCAAAGTCGTGGCACTCGATGCAATAAGCGATGAATCCACCATTGTACAAAATCTCTTACAAGAAAACCAATAAGTAGAATCGCCCAATATGGAAAATCATTCAAAGGGTTTGAAGCTTGTAAATCAAAACCTGTCAAATTGATAAATGTGTTATTGAATAAATTGACAACAACATTTGATGCGGCATTATAGATAATTAATGAAAATAGAAAGAAGTTGAAAAACATGTAAAAGACATCTAACCAGAAGTCTTTACGAAATTTTGCTTGTTCTTTTCGCCACGGTTTTGCTAATTCTAAACCGAAAAAGAAAAGTGAAACTAAAATTAACCACAAAAAATAGTTTTTATACCAAGGCGAATTCATAAATGTGATTTCGTTCCAAAGGTAGTTTGCATAACCTGTATATCCGTCTATAAAATATTGTAAATAAGTCATTTGAATGAAAATTAAAATGAACAATTCTAATTGTAACAACACAAAAATACAATAAAGGTTAAGCTAAAATTGTGTATAAAATCACAGAATAAAATCGTCTATAATTTAGAATCAATTTTAACGAATTAAAATCTGGACAATAAAGAAAATTGCGAGACTAATCCATCCAGAAAAAAGAAAAACAATCGTAAGTGTATGGGCAAGCTTCCATTTCCAAATCACTTTTTTCTCGTCTACATCATCAAAGAATTTTGTAAATGTTTCTTTCATTCCTGTACTTTCAAAGTATAATTTTAACTTATTTCTATCGCCAAGAACTTCTTTTTCCATACCAATTTGAGAATAAAATCGCCAAACTAATGCTGAAATTAATCCAATAATTAGTAAAATAATTGGTATAACCGCCATCCATTTGTGTAGTAGAGATAACTCACCTACATTAATTGCAGAATCATCTTTTAAAGAAAAATTACCAAAAAGTACAATTGTTCCAGTTGATAATGATATCAATAAATTAGCTTGTTTATTAAATTGTTCCCAAGTAAATTTAATTCTATCAGATAATTCTTTTTCCGTTTCTTTATCTAATATTTCAATCTGTTTTTCCATAATTTTTTTAATTTATATAATTCTTATTAGAAATAATTTTTTGAAAATTCTATTATATTCTTTTTAATCATTTACTTGAATGATTTTTTTGATTTGTTGAATATCTTAAAGAAAAGATAATCCATTTAGGCATATTTTCATAATCAATATTAACAGAAATACTTTTTATTATTTCAGATTAGTTAACTAATTTAAGAGTAGATTTATAACCCAAAACACATATTAGATTTTACAAAAATCTCATTATTCCTTCATTTTTAGTGTTTAAATATTATCGATATAAAAATCTTGGTAATTTTAAGTCAAATCTCTTTCTGAATTTTTAATTAATAAATATGAGTTTTTCAATTCAAAAACAATTTTATCAAATAATTTAATTTTATTATCACTGATAATGAAAACAACTAATTAAAGATGAAAATTAAATATTATTATTTTAATAAAAATACTGTTAGTTTCTTGTTTCTTCCCAAATTCTTTTAATAATAATAGGACCAATTATCCAATATATCAAAGCGGTGTAAACTCCAGGGAAATAATCACCAACGACAATACAGAAAATTACGTGTGAAATTGCATTGCCAACTATTCCATACATTACAAAAAATAATGGAATTATCATTGGCGGTTTAATTTTTTTATAAAGCATTATGGCTCCTAAAATAAACATAAAATAAGCACACATATTAAATATAACAAATGTATTGATTGGATATGCAGAACCGTTGAAAAGAGCTGGGAATTTGTGATTAAACCCTGTTACATACTCTTCTGCAAAATGAAGAAATTGTATTCCTAATGCAAAAAGATATATTGGTAGAATTTTATCGGGATTAGGTTGTTTTTTATACACTGTTAAGAAATAAAACAATAAAGCTAAAATTACCCCTGGTACAAATGTTAAAATTAGTGATAATCCAGAAGAGAAGTAAGAAAATCCGGTTATCATTCCTATTGAAATTATTATTGGTATAATTATATTTCTATTCATTCGTCATTTTATTTAATAATTTTTCAACCAACCCA
>CAZEOC010000112.1:4950-10296 GCA_964513525.1 uncultured Saprospiraceae bacterium
ATAATTTAGATTTTCTATCTATTAAAACAAGTTTTCAACCAACCCAATCGCAGTATTCATACGACTCGCCCATTTACCTTTAATTTCGTGATAATTAATATCAAAATCTTTTAAAGTATTTCGATGTGAAATATCTAATTGATTTCTCAATTGTTCCGACATTCGAGTATTGTCTTGTACGAAAGGAACATCGTTATTCAAGTATAAATACAAATCAGCTTTATTCAATTGATAAATGGAAGGTTCAATTTTTAGATATTCATTGAATTGGTGTTTTGCATAAGATTGAGTGATATGAATATCTGTATCTATAATAATTATTGGTGTATTTTTTTTAGATGCTTTTTTGATATTAACACTATGTTGATAAGCAACTTTTTCTAAATCTGAAATAGAAAAATCATTGGAATCTTCAATTAAATCTCGACCAGCTTCCGTTACTAAAGCAGCTTGAAAATACTGAGATAAAGTCTTACTCAAAGTTGTTTTTCCAGTAGATTCTGTTCCTAATAAGACGACTTTTTTTTGATAAAAAGGTTTCGCAGCATCAACTATAAAATCCCAATATTTAAAAGGATTTGGGCGAATCATTGAACTGGAAATATTATGTTTCTTACGTTGTTCATCAAAGAAAATATGTTTGATGTTCATATATTCAGCAACATAATCGCCATATTTTTCAGAAGTAATTAAAATATCAATATAAGGCAAAATTTCTCGAAATTTGGAAGCCCAAAGTTCAGAAACAACTCTGGAAGAAGTTGATGTATTTGGTAATTCGGTTTCTAAATAATTGAACTCCTGAATAATAATATTACTTTTTTTTCTAAATGTTTTTCTTAACCAATTAACTCTAATTTCGGTAGGAATGTTTTCCTTATCACTTCCACAAACCAATACTATTAGTTGGTCACAATGAGCAGTTGCAAAATCAATCATTGATTTGTGACCTTTATGAAAAGGTAAAAATTTACCAAAAACTAATCCTTTCTTCATCCTTTCTTATTCCAAAATAGTGATAACAGTTGTATAAATATTTCTACTTGATGGGTGTAATCGGAATGGTTTGTTGTTTTCTCCAGTTATAATAACCGAAAATGCAGATAACCATAAATATACCGAATTCTGCGGCTAAAAATAGAATTCCTTTTTGATAATATAAGATAATACTGACAATATCAACGATAATCCAGACCAACCAATTTTCGATTTGCTTACGAGACAACATAATCATCGCAATGATACTTCCAGTAGTTGTGAATGCATCGCCATAAGGAAAGGAAGCAGGTTGTGGAAAATAAGTTGGTAATTGTAGATGAATTCCACTCATCAATTTTCCAATTCCAATTGTTCCGATGACATAAATAATGGAATATATAACTAACATTTGGTTTGATGTATTCGTAATTTCTCTTTCTTCCTTTGGTTTTCGCCAATAATACCAACCATAGAGAGTGAGAATTAGAAAGTAAATTTGCAAAAACATATCTGCATACAATTGAAATTGGTACAACAGAATGAATAATGTGGTTACATTGATAATACTTGCGGGCCAAGTCCAAATATTCTCTTTAGAAGCCCAATAAACTGCTAATAAACCAAATGCGGTTGCTATCAATTCAACATAGCTTAATTCATAATTAAGCACTTCAAAGGCGATATTATTTACACTGAAAAATTCCACTTTATCTTATTTAAGTAGAGCGGGTTTTCTTACCCGCTTTGATTATTTATATAACAAAATTAATCTTTCAATTTTGATTTCCATAAAAATATTTTAGTCAAACTCTTAAGCGGATAAGAAAATTCGCTCTACTTTACCAAGCCAAAACATCAATAAACAAGCAATCATTCCTAAAATATTCACACTCAATAAATCGCCATATTTACCATCAAAAAATATCAAACTATCTGGAAAAACACCAAAAGCCAATAAAGCCCCAAAAAGAACTCCAGTACCGACACAAAGATGAAAAGATAACTTTCCAACATTTGCATTCCAGAATATAAAAATAGGTGCTAAACCAATGACCATTGTACCACTAATGGTAGTTGCGGATAAAATTTCAGGACTAAAAAAAATAGGCAAAGTACCAACAACTGCAGTAAGAATCATTGCAATTCGTCCACGTTTTACGGTGATATTTTTTTTATTTCCTAAGTCAACGACCAACATTTTCGAGAAAGAATTAAAAGTACTGTCTAAGGTCGAAGCGGCAGAAGTTACCATAATGAAATTCATAATTAACATCATCGCAACGCCTAATAATTTACTGACTTCTACGGGCGCTTGACCACTTAGATTTTCCATTTGAGCATAAATTCCAACAAAAGAAAATAGCAAAATGCAAATCGCACCGACAAATGCAGCAATGATATAACTTTTTAAAGTGGCTTTTGGCTCTGCAATGAATCCTCTATCGGTCAAAACTGGGTCATGGAAAGGATAACTAAAAGATTGGATGAAAGCAACAAAAAGTAAACTCAATCCGCCTGCCATTGTCCATTCTCCAGAACTTACAAAAGCCATTATATCATTATCTTTTTTCGGTAGAATTATCGCCAAAATGATAAATAATAAAACGCCGAAAAGTACCATTTGAATCAAATCAGTTAATAGAGAACTTCGTAAACCACCTTTCAGCGTATACGCAATAGTTAATATTGTAAAAACAATAATTGACCAATAATAACCACTACTATCTTTTGCGCCAAAGTAAGTTCCAATCACCATTGTATTCGACCAAACCTCATTAAATAGACGAAACGCAATTAATAAAGAGAAAAATATTACAGCGGATGCTCCAAACTTTGATTCCAAAAAATGATGTAAACTTTGGAAGCCACCTTTTGTTCGCATTTGATAAATTACGACACCTGCAACAATGAAAGATAAGTAGTAAGTCGCATAGGCAAGTCCACCAACAAAACCGAAACTCATTCCTAAATTAGCGGCATTGGTAATAGATTTTGCAAATATCCAAGATATAACTAAACTGCTTGTTAATAACCAAATGTTAGGTGATTGTTCTTGTTTATTTGTCGCTTGAAAAAATTCTTTTACGGTATTTGACCAAGGAGAAATGAAAAATAATATCAAACTTGATACGATAACTAAAATCCACTGATATGTTAATATACTTTCCAAAACTATTCTCTTTTTAATAAAATACGTTGACTTGATTTTGCGATTCTATCCGTATCATCCGTGATAGAATCAAAGTAGAAGGTCACTCCAATCCGTCGATTTACTGCCTAATTTCCAAATTCGATTGCAACATTTTCAAGCGTATAATTGCTCGCTCCAAATTTGGAGCATAACCAACTTGTAAAATTTCTAATTTTTCTAAATTATCTAAAGCTTTCAAGTCATGGAGTTTTTCATTACTGGCAAGGTCCAAATATTCCAAGTGCTTAAAACTTTCAATACTACTTAAATTATCCAATAAGTTATCTCGTAAAATTAACTCCGAAACATTTTGAAAAGCAGGATTATAAGCGACACCTTTTAAGTTATTACTGGTAAGGTTGATAGATTTCAAATTGGATAAATTTTCCAAACCATTCCAATCCTTAATATCATGTCCAGAAAGATTGATGTTTTCCAAAAAACGAAGTTCAGATAAACCTGAGAAATCTTTCAATCGGAAAGTCAATCGATTGAAACCACCAAAGAAAATTCGTTCTCCAATAATTTCTAAATTTTCTAATTTTAGAATACTTATTAACTCCTCAAAATTGGGTAGAGTAGTGGTTTCTTCTTTCATTAATACGACTTTATTAAAAGCCATTTGCCATTCATCAGACAAAGAAAGCCACCAATTTTTAGCATCATTTTCAGAAATATTATCTGTTTTGAAAAATCTTTTACTTGGATTATTCTTAATAGTTTTAAATAATTGAATGTTTTTTTCTTCAATAGGTAAAGCAGAAGCGTCATTTTTTAAATTCTCTAAACGACTTTCTAACTTTCTATTTGAGTTTTCTAATTGTTCTATTTTTGATAATAATTCAGCGGTATCAACTGGACTATCATCAGATTTTGTCGTTTCTAACTCATCATGTAAAGCTTGAATATTATTTCTCAAAAAGACAATTCTTGCCTCTTTTTGCTTCATTGAATATTGTAATAAACTATAATTTTGTTTTAACTTCTCATACAAAATGACTTCCGTCGGGTCAATTTTATTATGTTTGAATAAATACAAAGTTTCTTTTAAATCATGGTCTAAATTCTTGATTTTTTGTTCCTGCATATCCAATGCAATTGCCAATTCATTTTGTTCCACTCGAGATTGTTCCAACTGTGTTTCATGAGTCGATTCTGCTTGTTTTTGAGCAGCTTTCAAAGCTTTTATTTCAGCTTCTAACGCCTCAATCTTATCGTCCTTCTCTTCTAACATCTGAACCTTCAGTTCATCTTCCGTCCGAAGTTCATTAATAATATTATTAAGTTCTCGATTTCTTTTTCTTAAGCCAGCAGACAATTCCTTCAATTCTATATTTTCTCGCTGAAATTGCTCCAGTTTCTCCGTATTTGTCATTGGATTTTCATCCGTAAAACTCTCTGTTTCTTTAATGTCAGCAGCACAAAAATCAATCATTTGTTTACCTTTATTAAATCGAAAACCAACTTTAAATTCCACAGCTTGCCCAATGATTGTATAATCCAAATTATCATCAATCACTTGTCGTTTATGGAATAAAAGCGTTGGACCACCTTTCGCTCTTTTGATTAAACCAAAACGCCTTGTCGTATCATATTTTTTAATAATTCCAACCAAATTCCCTCTTTCTCCTTCCAATATATTGATAAGTTCCAAAGTCATTTCTTTGGTTTGTTTTTCAATCATTTCGAGTTTGATATCTAACTTATCCAATCTCAAATGATTTTGAATTATATCGGCAGGAATCAAACGATGTTCTTTATCTCTTTCAGTCCAAGGAAATTCCTCATAGAATTGTGAAAATGTATCCATAGAAATCACTCGACTATTCGTTTCATCAGCTTGTTTCAATACTAATTTATCTGCTAAAACACCACCTTGAACTTGTTCAAAATAATCAGAAATTCGTAAACCAATCAAAATATCATACATCTGTCGGTCATAACTTCCTTCTTTAAACATGAACCTCGTACTTGCATCGAAGTAACAAAAAAAGGAATCTTTTCTATCTATTAATTCTAAAAGTAATTGTAATAAGCCACCTAATTTCCTCTCTTCAGGTTCCGTATTTGGACTTAAAACATTAATTAAATTTGTACCATCAATGACAAACAATTCTTTCATATAATTTTTTCTATCGCTAATTTCTAATCAAAATATAAACCCCTAAAATAACTAT
>CAZEOC010000113.1:0-10251 GCA_964513525.1 uncultured Saprospiraceae bacterium
ATTTTAATTTACCAAACGACTTACCAAAAGGAAAATATGTTTTAACCGTTGTTTTGGATTATGACGAAGAAGCCGACCAAGAAGGAATTCGATTAGATTTAGAGGTAAAATAATTGAGGTGTGTTGATTTTAATAAAATAAAAAAAAGGGTTTCGATAAAAATCGAAACCCTTTTTTCGTCAGCTAAGTGGTCATTATTCGTCTATTCCAAATATCCTTTTCTCAAATACTCAAAATTCTCCGTTAAATCACCATTCTTTGTAATACTTGCTTTATGAATCATTTCACTATTTTCATGGTTTAATAATTCCTCCAAAACATGATTAATAAACTGTTCTCCAAAATTACGAGAAGCATCTCGAGGCAATTCATTTGGTAAATTATCAATCGTCATCATATCGATTGTTTCTTTTTGAAAAGCAGATTCAGCTTTTTCAGTTTCAGGATTATAACCAAAAACAGGTTCTGCAATCGTTGATGCATAAAGCGTTGAAGGAATAGACGCAACTGGAGCAATATCGCAAGTTACATCTGCAATTACTTTAATATTGAAATCCGATTTTTTCATATCTGATTTCGTAAAAAATTGCGGTGCATCGTTATCCCAATAAATTCCATTTATCATAATATCCGCAACATTTGTATAAGGTTCAAATATAGATTTATACAATTTAGGATTTTTATAAAAATCTTCTTTAGTTAATGATTGTCCATCTTTTCGAGCAGCATAGTTACCACAAACTAATTGTGAATAAACAGGCTCATCAAAAGTTTCATTTACTAATTCTCGAGGTTTTACCTTTCTAATTTTCATCGAATCCAAAACTTCAGCTGCTCCTTGACCAACTCTTCCTGTTCCCGTTAATACAATTTTTATATTTGGTAAAACTAATTTTTCATTATAGAATTGCTTTACCTCTTGGAAGTTTTTAAAACTTGTCATTCTTGGTAATTCAAACAAATTTGTACGTTTTCCATAAGTCCACAATCCATTATGAGCACCAACTATTCCTGCCCAACGACCAAAAGCAATCACTCTCCTACCCTTTTCATCTTTCAAGACTTCATAGTCTAATAAATGAATATTTTTCTCAACAACGGCTCTCAACAATTCTTGATTATAAGTTTGTCGCTTAATCGTATGTGAAAAGAAAAAATACTTTTTCCCACCAATCAAATCTTTGATTTTCACTTCTTTCACACCCATCAAAACATCACATTTATCCATTTCGTCTGTCAACCGAACACCTTGTGCTTCATATTCTTCATCTTTAAAACAACGATTTGGTGAAGGTTGTACCCAAATTTCCACAGGAAATTTATCCATGATATAAGCACATTGTTCTGGACTAATTGGCACTCTTGTATCAGGTGGCGTTTTCCCTTCTTTTATAATTCCAATTCTCATATTTTCAACTTGTTGTATTTTTAACGACATCATGCAAATATACAGAAAAATCACACAAACATAAGTTTGAAATTTAGTCCAATGCATTTAAAAACACTACATTCTAAGAATCTCAGAGAATCTTTGTTATTATTAAAAATAAATAAATATGGCTTTCGCCAATAATAATACTCATCGTCCGATTAGCTTAGAACGTAATATTTAGCCATTATTTTAGTCTAAGAGTTTAGTTGAAAAAATTAAACACTCAACTATTTTTAACCTAAAAAATATGTTTGATTTCAATTTAATAAAAAACAAATCTATTAATAAACATAAGTAATTCATTTTCAAATAGTTAAACTTATTAAAACTCTATTAAATTCAATTAAAAGAAATATGAAATAAGATAATTTATAATTCAATAAGATTAAAGAAATTTTTCAAAATCATGTAAGTCATTTAATTCTGATTCACTTTTAAATAAAAAATGAACTATTAGAAGTCAATAATCGTTTATATCTTTGCAATCACTTTTGAAAAGTCATAAGTGTGATAATTGTTAAATTTATATTATCAATTATTCATTAACAAATTATTGGGGTTGAATGGTATCGACGGGGAAGCAGCAGGTCAGTAAGCACGTCGGGCAATTACAGTATAGCTCGTTACCAATTTCTGTAACAACTTTTAAATGGCACAAATAACTATGCCATGGCAGCATAGTAGAATCTACTATAATGCCTTTGTACACTGCGTTTGATGTCTAATACAAAGCGCACCGTACATCATCCAAATTTAGACTATCCGATAAGCCGTTCTCGACTTTGAAGAGAAACCATAGAGAATAAGGTTTGTGTTTGGGTTGGTTACAGAACCTATCACTTACTCGAAAATCTAATCAGTGACTAAACGCGTAGAAGGCTTTCAGGCACTTTGTCCGGACCAGAGTTCGAATCTCTGCAACTCCACTATTATTAATTACTTAGATAATTAGTCAAATAATTACTGAGTAAATCTCTAAAACGTCATTTTACAATTTATTTGTAGAATGGCGTTTTTTATTTAAATCAAAGTTTAATTTATTAGTTACTCATTTCCGGTTTTAACTTTCTAAATTTCATTTCCTTACTTTATTAAAAACCTATATTTAGATCTTATTATTTTCCAATTAAATAATTTTCAACTTTAATAAAAAAGTAGTTTTTTGTCTGTCGTTTAATAATCACTCCAAAGATAATTTTGTCTTTTTTTGTTAAAACTGAAAAAAAAATACATATAAGGTTGATTTATACCAATTTTTATTATAAATTTGGTAGATAATGAGTTGTAGAACTCATGAGGCGATTAGGTCGCTGAATAATAAGGTTTTTGTGAGTGTTTGTTCATAGTTTTTGTTTTTTCATAGATCCCCGATAACCATCGGGGATTTTTATATTTAAGAACTTTGAAGAAAAACTCTCTTACAACCTAAAGTTTTACCCTAACTGAAAAAGCGAGAATATAACTTTAGTTTATGTTCTCGCTTTTTTATTACTAAAACGGTATAATTTTAGCCGATTATTTATCATCATTTTTTTTCGTAAATTAGTTTTTTATGTTTTGCTATTATCAATTTTTTTATTGATAATTAATTATTAAAAATCACTACGTAACTATATAAAATATGCAGTTCAATCCGAACTTTTCAAAGTTTAAATTTAAAGAGTTAAAAGTCTATGCTTCGACAGAATGGTTGGCGGATAATTTCAAGAAATATCGCCAAGTTTTCGACCGTTACGAGACGAGTTATATATATGCAGAATTATCATTTTATAATAAACTTTTCGATGTAGAAGATTGGGAAGTTGATGTAGAATTGAAATGTTTTTCCTTAAAAAAAGGACGTAAAGAACTTTGTAATTTAAAATTCCACAGAAAAGTAAGTAAGTACGATAATATAGTTTATGTACGTGAAGGCTGGGGAAATAAAAAAATGGGTACGTTTTGGAAGAAAGGAGCCTATTACTGGGAAGCTTGGGTCGAAGGGCAAAAAGTAGCAACAAAGTATTTTTATGTCGAAGATCCAGGAAAGGATGAATTAGATGAGCCGAATGAGTATATGGAAATTAAATCCTTAAAACTTTATGAAGGTTCTTATGATGATGTACCGACGCCTGACCGAACTTACTATAAACAGTTTTCACATGAAGAAACTCGATATATTTATTTAGAAATGTTGTTTGAAAATCTCAACATTGGTAAAAGTTGGCAATGTGAGGTTTTTGTGAAGTTTTTCAATAATGCTAAAGAACTCAAAGGACAAGTTGTTCGATTACATCGAGTGGAAAAGAATGATAAAACGGTTAAACTGACTGCTGGTTGGGGTTCAAATGTAAAAGGTTGTTGGCGAATTGATGATTATACAGCTGAAGTAGTTTTCATGGATAAGCAGATGGCTATAATTCCTTTTTCTGTTGATGAGGATTTTAAAGAGGGCGAAGTTGGTATATTAATGCCAAATCAACAAATGCCTGTCATGCTTACTGAAACTACTGATACCAAAGAAACCTTTGAAGATGTAATGCAAGAATTAGATAATCTAATCGGCTTAAATGCGATTAAATTAAAGGTTCGAGAACATGCTCAATATATTCAATTTTTGCAATTACGAAAAGATAAAGGATTCACGGAAGAGGAAAAAATAAATGTTCATTCTGTCTTTATTGGAAATCCTGGAACTGGTAAAACGACTGTCGCAGGAATGATGGGAAAACTCTATAAAAAAATGGGTTTACTCTCCAAAGGTCATGTCCATGAAGTAGATAGAGTGGATTTGATTGGTGAATATATAGGACAAACCGCACCAAAAGTAAAAGATGCAATTGAGAAAGCAAGAGGCGGTGTTTTGTTTATTGATGAAGCCTATTCTTTAGCTCGTTCAAACGATGATAGCAAGGATTTCGGTCGAGAAGTAATCGAAATTTTAGTAAAAGAAATGTCTAATGGGGCTGGTGATATGGCAGTGATTGTCGCTGGTTATCCGAAAGAAATGCAAAATTTCATGGATTCTAATCCTGGATTGAAATCTCGTTTCAAAATGTATTTTGAATTTGATGATTATTTACCTCAAGAATTAGCTTCAATTGGAGAAATTGCCTGCCAACAAAAGAATGTTTATTTAGAAGCTGATGCAAAATCTAAAATAGAAGAATACATCACGGAAGCTTTCAGAAATAGAGATAAAACCTTTGGTAATGCTCGTTTTGTCTATGATATTGTCGAACAAGCCAAAGTATATTTAGGTTTGCGGATTATGGCACACGAAAATCCTCGAAGTTTAAGTGAAGAAGATATTTCGACTGTGACTTTGGATGATATTCTAAAAATTGATATTCAATCTCAACGAAGATTACCAAAAATTCCTGTCGATGATAGATTATTAGGCGAAGCTTTAGAAGAATTGAATCGCTTAATTGGAATGCAAGCAGTAAAAGATCAAATTGTAGAATTAGTAAAATTAGTTCGATTCTATAGAGAAACTAATAAGGAAGTCTTGAAAAAATTCTTCTTACATACTGTTTTTGTTGGAAATCCAGGAACTGGAAAAACGACTGTTGCAAGAATTCTAACTAAAATTTATAAGGCTTTAGGCGTATTAGAACGTGGTCATATGGTGGAAACAGATAGACAAGGTTTGGTCGCTGGATTCATTGGACAAACAGCTATTAAAACGGCAGAAAAAATTGATGAAGCAATGGGCGGCGTTTTGTTCATTGATGAAGCTTATGCCTTGACTCAAGGTGGTTCAAACGGAGATTATGGAAATGAAGCGGTACAAACTTTATTAAAAAGAATGGAAGATCATCGTGGAGAATTTTTCGTTTTTGTTGCTGGTTATCCTCAGAATATGGATAATTTTATGAAAGCAAATCCTGGTTTACGTTCTCGTTTCGATAAAGTGTTGAAGTTTGAAGATTATGAACCAGAAAAGTTATTCGAAATTGCCAACTTAATGTTGATAGATGAAAAAATAGAACCTACAGAAAAAGCAGCCGAACACCTTAGAAATTATTTAACTTATCAATATAAGTATAGAGATAAATATTTTGGCAATGCTCGAATGGTTCGTAATGTTATTTCGGAAGCTATTAAAAATCAAAACTTACGTTTAGCAACGCTTTCGAAAGAGGAACGCACAGAAGAACGCATCAATGAATTGACTTTAGCAGATGTCGAAATGTTTAAATTGAACACCGAAGATGATGCGATATTTACGCCAAAACAGATTCGTTTTAGAAGTAATTAGTCAGGTTGTGAGTTTTGACGATTTTGTTAGTTCTTCTATTCAATACTTTTTCATGTCAAAGTAGATTAAACTTCGAAATTCTACGGTTCATTATTCACTAAAAAGCCTTATCTTTGCACCAAAATTGAACAAAAATATATCAAAATATGGCTTTATTAGTAGTAGGAACAGTTGCGTTTGATGATATTCAAACTCCTTTCGGACATGCTGAAAAAATTGTTGGCGGAGCAGCGACTTATATTTCTTGGGCAGCATCTAATTTTACAAAAGATATAGGAATTGTATCTGTAATTGGTGATGATTTTCCACAGGATGAATTAAATGATTTGCAATCAGTTGGTGTAAATTTAGATGGTTTAGAGGTGAAAGAAGGAGAAAAATCTTTCTTCTGGGCAGGTCGCTATCATAATGATATGAACGGTAGAGATACTTTAGCTACTGAATTGAATGTATTAGCAGATTTTCAGCCAGTTGTTCCTGAGAGTTTCAAAAATGCGGATTATGTCATGTTGGGAAACTTAAGTCCACAAGTACAAATGAGCGTTTTGGACCAGATGGCTTCAAGACCCAAATTAGTTGTTTTAGATACAATGAATTTTTGGATGGATATTGCTTTAGATGAATTAAAAGCAGTTTTGAAAAAGGTAGATGTTTTGACGATTAATGACGAAGAAGCTCGTCAACTTTCTGGTGAATATTCATTGCGAAAAGCAGCAAGAGTAATTCAAGCTATGGGACCAAAATATTTGGTTATCAAAAAAGGAGAACACGGTGCATTATTATTCCACGGAAGTGATGTATTTTTCTGTCCTGCTTTACCATTAGAAGAAGTTTTCGACCCAACTGGTGCTGGTGATTCTTTCGCTGGTGGATTTATCGGACATTTAGCAAAAACAGATGACGTTTCTTTTGATAATATGAAACGTGCAATCGTTTATGGTTCGGCTACAGCTTCTTATTGTGTAGAAAAATTTGGAATTGAGCAAGTAAAAGCGATTGATTCTAAAGGTTTACATTCTAGAGTTGGTGAATTTGTACAGTTGATGGCTTTTGAAGCTCCGATTTCAAGATTGTAATTCTTGATACTGGATTCTTGATACTAAAGTGCTAATCAGACTTTTGTAGTATTAATATAATAAATTCGATGTTCAATATTCTTCAGAGCAACCAGAATCAAGTATCAAGAATCCAGTACCAAATAACCATTAAAAGTTAAGCCTAAATCTTCGGTTTCAATATAAACATCAACTGCTTTTGGGCGAATTAAAAAGTTATCTGCATAATAATTGTAAACCCTAAAATTGTTATAATAACCCAAGTAAATTTCACAATTTTTATTCAAAGCAGGAACTTCCAAATCTATTCTAAACCAACCACCAAAATTATTTTTTTCATACGTTCCTAATTGTTCATATCGCTCTTCGATTTCACCATTTTCATTTAAGAAATAGCATTTTAGAATTGGCATACTTGGCATATCTTCGTTCGTATAAGTCCAAATCGAAATTTCCAATTTTTGATTGATAGAATCACTTGGTAGTTTACCTTCAAATAATAAATGTTTATTTGCTCGACCATAGAAATTTTGATTCCCAAATGGTTGTTTTATTTCATTCCAATCAGTATTATAATTAGAAAAGTCATTAAAATAAATGGCTTTAGTAGAATCTGTCGTATAAATATTTTCAGAGAATTGATATAACTTGTCTTTATTTTCAAAAGCAGTTTTTACCATTTTTTGCCTTTCGACAATTGCTTCTTTATAAGTATTAATATCCAATTCGTAAAAGTCAAAATCTACATCTTCATAAATTAACTTTGCTCTTGCAATCAAACGTTTAGAATCTTCATTAAGGCTTGTGGTTTTATCACAAATAATCAAAAAAGGTTTGTCTGAAAATAATTCAAAATCACTTTCTAATCTTGTTAAATCATCACTCTCCCAACGTATTAATTCAAAACTTTTTTTCATAGGAACTCTGGCAGAATAATATCCCGAAAAAGGTAAATGCAATTGATAGGAAGCTAAAAATGTATGTTTTACAATAACTGGATTTCCAGTCAAATTTATTTTATCAGAACCTGCGTGAAATATAGGTACAGGAATAATTGCTTGAAAATCAGTCGATTGACGATTAATTCGTTTTAAAGCATTTGAATATCTTGGAATATTAAGTAAATTTTTAGCAAAGTGTTTATGAATATTTGAAGCTTGGTGTTCAATGTTTATAAATCCTTCAATTCCCCAAATTATAATTATTATTAATAAAAATGGAAGTACTAATTTTGATTTTCTAATATTAATTTTTTCTAACCAATATTTTAATTGATAAGTAGTAAAAACTGTAAAAACATAAAAGAAAATCCAACCGAAACGTCCAGAAGAACGAAACGCTCTTAGAAAAGGAATTTTTTCTAAAAGAATAGGAAACCACTGAAAAACAATCGCAAAAGCAAAGATTAAAATCAAAAAAGCAGCTTGTACGTATTGATTCAATTCTTCATTTTCACTAAACTGAAATAAGCTTTTAAACTTAGCTTGAATTAACTTTTTTAAGAAATTAAAAACTAAAGCAATGAATACAATTTGACCAAAAAAGCCGACATAATTAAAAGCTTCATGGCTTTGTACTTTTACATTTGTCAACCAATGCCAGAAATCAAAATATCCGCCAAAGTTTGGTAAGAATACGCCTTCAAATGTTGCACAATATTTGAAAAATCCACCTGCAACATAACCCCGTTCTTGTCCAAATTCGTCAATTTGTCCCATATATATTTGGAAAAAAACTAATGGAACTAAAGCCGTTAAGCATAAAATTAAACTTTTGGTATAATTGATTTGTCCGTTTTCAAATGCACTCATTAACATAAAAGACAAAGCAAAAATTGCTGCTAAAGGCAAATAATACGGATGTATAAAACCAAAAAACAAAGCGCTTCCACCATAAATCACAGCCCAAAGTATTCTTTTTTCGCCTTGATTGATTTTAATTAGAAACCACCAAAGCATTGGAATATAATGTAAATAACTCAAGGATTGATGACCATCTAAACGGTGCCATTGCGGAGAAAGCGAAAATATTAATAAGGCTGCAATAACTGCTTCCCAATTTTTAAAATTAAAATGTTTTAAAATTTTATATAGAAAAAACGGTGTAATAATGATGAAACTGAATAACCAAAAATGTAAAATCTCAACAGAATAATCGGCTAATTCAAACCAATTATGATGAATATAATGCAATAATTTAGCTAATATTCCATGACCATCTAAGTACAATAAATTTTCACCATAAGGATAGGCAACTCCATCAAAATACCAGCCATTTCCATATTTTATAAAATAAGAAAAAGCATAATAATGTTTCAAGCCATCTCCTCCACTTTGGAACAAATAATCATTTGAAAAGAATTGGTAATAAGTACCAAAAACAATCAAAAAACTTCCCAATAATAGGATGAATACCGAAAATCTATCGTTATTTTTATTCCACTTCATTAAAATCAAAATTTGGCTACAAGTTAGAAATAATGTTTGAATCTTCTATCGTTTAAATGTTTGACATAGAGCAAGCACCCTAAATTATTTATATATATCAATAAGTTCAATTTATTATTTTGTTTTCTATTTAAAATCGGTGCTTATCAGAATAATATTCTATAATTAAAATTCATCTTCTTTTCTCCCGATAAATAATCGGGATTTCATTATAATTCAACTTAATGAAAAGAAGCAAAAATCAAGGCTTATTTGATTTTTTTACGATTAAAAGTATTGAAAAAAGCTAAACAGCCTGAAACTCGCTTCGCTCAAACACCAGTCTGTTCATAACGCTTTTTCAATTCTTTTAGCCTAAAATCAAAAATGCCAATCAAAAAAAACATAACGAGTAGGTCATTATTTTAATGCGTTTGCCCCATGTTTGATCTATTACATATTAAACAATATCATATTTTTAAGTAATTTTGCACTTGAACAAATTATTTAATGGTTATTATCAATTGATTATCATGTCTAAAAAAATGAATATTAAAAAGATTGAACGCCTAATGATGTTGGGATTAGGAATTATTGCTGTATTTTTCGTTTTACGTCAATGTTTAGCAAGTGATACTGCGCCTGAAGGCATGATGCAACCAATTGTTACGGAGCAACAACCAACTCCAGTACCAGAAACTACAACACCTACAACGGCGACGACTGTAACAACGCCAACGACTGTTGTAAAGCGAGATACGATAATTCAAACTCAAACGATTACGAAACCAACTCCATTATTTATTTGGATTGATAAATTAAAAATACGTTCAGAACCAAGTTTAAGTGGAAGTGTTTTAGCGGAATTGCCTTTAAATACACAAGTTAGTTTTCTAAATGAAACTTCAACTTTCAAACAAAAAATAACTTTAGATAATATGGAATATGATGAACGTTGGTTGAAAGTAAAAACAACAAGTGGACAAATCGGTTGGGTTTATGGCGGTGGAGTTCGTTTGTATCAAAAATAGAAATACATCTTTAGTGAAGTGCAAAGAATAAGTTCGACTTTTTAAACGCCGTCTATTTTTAGGA
>CAZEOC010000114.1:0-10221 GCA_964513525.1 uncultured Saprospiraceae bacterium
TGCCATTGCAAATGCCTCTAAACGTCCCATTACAATACAGTTTGTAATAATCAATCCGATAAATACAGATAACTGCTTATATACTTCAAAAGACAATGCTTTTAATGTTAATTCTACTACTGTTACTAAGGTTGCAATAACGACTAATTGTACAATCATACGAATTTGAGTCGGTACTGTTTTTCTTAATAAAGAAACAATTAAGTTTGCAAATGCACATACAAAAACTACCGCGACTGCCATTACCAATGAAGGTACAACTAATGTTGTTACTGCTAATGCAGAACAAATTCCCAATACTTGTACCGTAACTGGATTATTATCATTAAGCGGATCGGTAATTAAGATTTTTTCTTTCTTACCAAATAGCGGCTCTTTTTCCTCTACTTGAGGTTTTACTGCTGTTTCAGCCATAATTCTTTATTTTTAATTGATTGGTAATCTGGTATTTTAGTTTCAAAACCAAAGTACCAGAATACCAAAGTATCAATGTCTATTTTTGTCCTACTGTTCCTTTTGGTAAAGTCTCTAAATATGGTTCATACAATTTGATACCTTTATATAACATCTCACTAACACCAACTGAAGTTACAGTTGCACCTGAGATAATATCAATTGCATGTGGATCATTTTTAGCAACACCACCTTTTCTGACAGCTACTGAAACAAATTCACCATCATCTTTGTAGATTTTTTTGCCTTCAAAATTCTTTTTGAAAGAAGCATTATCTTTGATTTCAGCACCTAAACCTGGTGTTTCAGCTTTGTGGCCAAATGCAGTACCTGCAATTGTATTCACATCAGCTTCCAAAGCAATCCAACCCCAAATTTTATCCCAAAGTCCATTTCCACGAACAGATAAAATATAGTATTTCTTACCTTCATACTCCATGATAAAAACAGGGAATTGGCGATCTTCTATCGCTTTCTTCTCTTGCTTTTCCATATTTACCTCTTCCGCTTTCACATTTTCGATTGGATTACCTTGGTAATCAACCACAGTTTGTTGAACGCTTTTGAAATATTCCTCAACCTCTGCATCTGATAAATCATCTGCATTGATTGCTAAAGGTGTATTTAATGCACCTAATATTTGTTTCTTATTGTATAATGCTTCATTAGCATCGTGGATTGGCTTCAAGAATGTAAACATACCTGCTAATAATAATGCCACGATTGAAGTCATTCCTACTGTAAACATGACGACGTAACCTGTACTATGTTGTTGCACGTTTCATACGGTTTTTGATATTTCCCTCAATTACATAGTGATCAATAAGTGGGGCAAATACGTTTAATAATAAAATAGCTAACATCCAACCTTCAGGATATGCAGGATTAATTACACGAATGATTAAACCAATCGCACCAATTAAAAATCCATAAATCCATTTTCCACGGTTAGTCGATGCAGCAGTTACTGGATCAGTTGCCATAAATGCCATTGCAAATAAGAAACTTCCCATGTAGAAATGATAAATCCAAGGAACATCCATAAATGCAGTTACATCCCAAGCATTAAAAATCATTCCCATTACTGCACAACCTAATACCATTGATAACATAATTCTCCAACTTGCAACACCAGTTACAATTAAGAATAAAGCACCAACAATAACTAATGGTTTTGAAGATTCACCAATTGAACCAGGAATAGTTCCCCAGAACATTTGAGTTGGAGAATAGTGAGCTGTTACAGCTTCCCATCCACCTTTAGCAGCTAAACCTAATGGCGTTGCTCCTGTAAATCCATCTACGACAGCTTTGCCACCTTCACCAAAGGTGGTGAGTCCGACGGCTCCAAATATCCAATCAAAAAAGCCATGAACCATACTGTAACTTCCACTCGCAATTGCTTGCGTATCAGGATCTTTTACAAGATTTGAAATCCAAACTTCATCTCCAGATATATCTAAAGGATAAGCGAAAAATATGAAAACCCTTGCTAACAAGGCAATATTTAAAATATTCATTCCCGTTCCACCGAATGCTTCTTTACCAATAATTACTGCAAAAGCTACTGCTACTGCTAACATCCATAATGGTAAATCTGGTGGCATAATTAATGGAATCAAAGCACCTGATACTAAGAAACCTTCTTCAATCGGGTGACCTTTTTTAGTCGCATAGAAAAATTCAATTCCTAAACCAACTACATTCGCAACTACGAATAAAGGTAATAATTTGATTAATCCATGAACTAACTTTAAGTGAAATCCTGAAAGGAAAGCAGTATGTTCACCAATTGCTACGAAGTGTTGATGTCCGATATTATATGTACCAAAAACATAACATAATTGCATCGCTAATACAACATGAACCATTGTACGCTTCAAATCCATACCGTCACGAACGTGTACACCACCTTTTGTAACTGTATTTGGAGCGAAAGCAAACGTAAAGAAACCATCGAACAACGTATGTAAGAATGGCGACTTTTTCTTGTCTGGCTCAATACTTTTTATTAAATCTAATAACTTCATTATATTGAATTATAATCTTTAAACTATAAATTATTTTATTAAAAATTAAATAGTTTATAGTTCATCATTTATAGTTAATTTTATCCTTGGTCACGCATTAAATCAAGACCATCACGTAAAATTGATTGAACGTTTTGTTTAGACGTACAAACAAATTCACAAAGTGCAACATCTTCTTCCACCAATTCGTAAATTCCTAAACCTTCGATACGCTCGAAATCATTTACAAGAATTGCTTTCATTAAGTGTTGTGGAAAAACATCCATCGGTAATACTTTTTCATACTGACCAGTTACTACAAAAGCACGTTCTTCTCCGTGTGTATTTGTATCTGCAACCATTTTTTCAGGATAAATAAAGTGAGGGAAAGTATTAGAAATACTTGGACGAGGTGCAACTGGCACTAACCAACCAAACATTTCATAATAATCACCTTCTTTCAAAACCGTTACTTGATCATCAAAAAATCCTAAATAACCTTTTGTTCCTACATCTGTACCAGTTAATACATCACCAGATACAACTCTTACGTGATCATCTTCTAAATTATCCTCTAAGAAAGATTCTAAATTTGCTCCTTGATATGTTTTTACATAATGAGCAGATTTCAATTCAGCACCAGTCAAAGCAACTAAACGTTCTGTATTGAAACGACCTTCTGTGAACAAACGACCGATAACAATAACTTCCTGAACACCTGCTGTCCAAACTGTATCACCTTTATTAATAGGTGCAGTATGGTGAATCTGTACACCAACATTACCCGCTGGGTGAGCACCTTGAAACCAATTTTTCTCTACACCTGTAGCATCAGTAAATGCTTTTGAGATATTAGCATCAGAAGCATCTAATCCTAAATGTACACTTCCATCAGTCAACATAGATAAAATATCTAATCCTTTTTGGAAAGCTGCCTCGTTTCCATCTACAATCAAACTTGTATTAGGAGCAAGTGGAGCAGAATCAAATGTTGATACAAAAATGTTTTTAGGCGTAGCATCTATATCAGGAACAACATTGTAAGGACGTTGACGAATCATAGGCCAAACTCCGCTATTCGCTAAAAATGCTACCAAATCCTCACGACTTATCGTAGATAAGTTTGGTAAATCATACGTACGGTAAGATTGCTCTTTGTCTGCTAAAAATACCAATTCAGTAATACGACGTTTTGCACCACGGTTAAGCTCAATAAATTGTCCACTCACAGGTGCACAATAAATCACTTCCGGACGAGTTTTGTCATAAAAAATTGGATCACCAGCTTTGACATTAGACTCAATATCAACCGTTACTTTTGGAATAGGTGACATTCCATGAAAGTCTGTTGGTTTTAATGCATAACGAACAGGTGCTGTATTTTCCTTAATCGCAAGGCTTGCTGCTCCTTCAAGAGGAATATCATAACCTTGTTTTAAGCGTGTAACAGGTTCGTCTGTTACCACTTTTGATTTACTACTGAAAATTTCATTCAATCTTGGAAAAACTGAATAATTTACACCTGATTGGTCTGCACCAACCTGCGTTGCTGTAACACGCATTAATCTATCAGCTACCATCACTATGACAACTAATAAGATGAATACTAAAAATGCAATAAAAGCAACTAATAGACTTGAACTTCCGCTACCTGTTGATTGTGCTTGAGCAGAAAATGCTGTAAGCATCAAGATAGATAGGAAACCGAATTTAACTGACCACTTTTTCAAAATATTTCGTTTTGAATGTATCTTAGAATAAATTAGAGGTACTAATATTATCCCTGTAAAATAGTTATAATGCTTTTGAATTTAAGTTGTTAATCAACTTTATCTATCAATAAATAGTTTTACTAATAAATTGTCAATCATTTTTTAAATTCTCAATGAAATTAAGAAAATTCTAATAAAATAGATTTTCTAAATTTTCGTGCAAAGATAATAAGCATTTTACACACGAACAATCTTAAATTATTATTTTTCAATGATTTAATCATCTTTACATTATTTAGATTTTATCTAAAGTGTTAATTCCTAAAAACACATACTCAACCAAATTTATATTTATAATTTATTCAAAACACCGATAAATAATTGGTTAATTACAAATTAGATATTCTATTATTTATGCAATTCCTTTATTGAGTAAGGTTTAATTACTTTTTTCTTTTCAAGAAAACTGAATTTATAGTTTATTACCACTTAAGCTCTAAATAATCCGTATTTTGTTTTCATTAATAATTTATCAATTTACAAACCAAATGAAAATATTAAATTTCGGTTCTATTAATATCGATTATGTTTATGAAGTATTGCAATTTGTTCAACCTGGAGCAACAATAGCAAGTCAAGGTTTTCAAACCTACATTGGCGGGAAAGGCTGTAATCAAAGTGTAGCAATCGCAAAAGCTGGTGTAGAAGTTTTTCATGCTGGTAATATTAGTGATTCTGGGATTTTCATTAAGAATCAATTAGAAAAATGGGGCGTAAATACTCAATTCATTAATAATATCGACACACCAACTGGACACGCTATAATACAGGTTGATGAAAATGGAGAAAATGCCATTATTATATATGGAGGAGCTAATCAAAACATTACCGAAAAACAGATTGACAATACTTTAAAACATTTTGATAAAGGCGACTTTCTATTATTACAAAATGAAATAAATCATATTTCCTTATTAATAAAAAAAGCAAAAGAGAAGGGAATGAAAATTATCTTCAATCCTGCTCCAATGACTGAATCTGTTTTAGATTATCCACTTAATTTAGTTGATATTATGATTCTTAATGAAACAGAAGCAACTGAACTTTCTAAACAAAACAATCTCAATGATATTATCAAACAACTCAAAAATCAATTTCCCAATACCTTTTTTATTTTAACCTTAGGCGAGAAAGGTTCGATATCATTTAATAATGAAGAAGAATTAATTGTAAAAGCGCAAAAAGTACAAACAATAGATACAACTGCAGCTGGAGATACTTTTATTGGCTATTTTATAGCTGGAGTAACGTATAAAATGTCGAATTTAGAAGCCATTCAGTTTGCTACAAAAGCTGCTGCTAAAACCGTAAGTAAAAAAGGTGGAGCTGTTTCTATTCCATTTTTAAAGGATTTACAAGAATAATTAAACAATACTAAATTACATCCCAGATTAAATTTTAACAGCCTATATAGAAAATGTTTATTCAAAAAATGTAAAATAATTTTTAATTCTTAAAAAATATATAAACAATTATATATTCATAATTATTTATTTTATATATTTAACCTATTGATAATTAAAAAATTAAACATTCTTATTTTTAATTGTCTATTTTCTTAAAGTTTACACCTTAATAATAAGCCAAATTAATGTTACACTAACATAATATTTGATTCGATAGATTCATCTATTACAAATTGTAGCATTACTTTCATTACATATTAATTTTTGAAACAGATATTCACAGCTCAGGCGGAAGTTACATACTTAAAAACTATAAATGAGTTTGCAGTAAATTTATTGAATCAAGATTCAATAAATGGAATAGCATGGTCTATTACAAAAGATGCAATTGCTAATTTAGATTTTTTAGATTGTGTTGTATATATTAGAGAAGGAGATTTTTTAGTTCAAAAAGCTGCTCATGGTGCTAAAAATCCTATTGAATTTCACATTATTAATTTAATCAAAATCCCAATTGGTCAAGGTATTGTTGGAACTGTTGCTTTGACAGGAGAACACTTAATGATTTCAGACACTTCAATGGATGAAAGATATATTGAAGATGATGACAATCGTTTATCTGAACTTGCTGTTCCTATTATTTTAGAAGGGAAAGTTATTGGCGTAATTGATTCTGAACATCCACGACGAAATTTTTTTACAAAAGACCATTTAAGTATTTTAACGACAATCGCTGCAATGGCCGCAACTAAAATTTCTCAAGCGAAAGCTAAACATGCTTTAAGAACTGCTAATGAAAGATTAGAAATATTAGTAAAAGAGAGAACACAGGACTTAGAAAAAGCTTTAGAAAATGTAAAAGTAGCCAATGAAGATTTACAAGAATTTGCCTATAATGCTTCACATGATTTAAAACAACCTTTAAGGATGATTTCGAGTTATGTACAGCTATTAAAGCTAAGATATAGTTCAGTTATTGATGAAACTGGAATGGAATATATTGACTTTGCATACAATGGTGCAACTCACGCTCAACAGTTAGTAACCGATTTATTACATTATGCTCGTGTTGGTGTCAATGCCGATGATTTTAAGCTGTTAAATTTGAATCGTATCTTAGAAAATGTGTTAATTAGCCTAGGAGCCGAAATCAAAGAATTGAATCCAATCATTTCTATTCCAGAATTACCTGAGGTATTAGGTGTTAAAACCTTAATTACACAATTATTCCAAAATCTAATTCATAATGCTTTAAAATTTAAAGGAAATGAAACACCCAAAATTGAGATATCTGTAACCTCAAAACCTAACGCTTTCATATTTGAAATAAAAGATAATGGTATAGGGATAGAAAGAGGACAAGAAGAGAAAATATTTGATATTTTTTCAAGAAGTCATAATCATAAATCAATTGAAGGTACTGGATTAGGGCTTTCAATGTGTAAAAAAATAGTATCAAAACATAACGGAAAAATTTGGGTAGAATCAGAGCTTGGAAATGGAAGTAGTTTTTTCTTTACCTTAGAAAAATGAATTAATTAAGCATTACTATATTTATCATTATTAATCTCCCTCTTTAGATTTCTTTCTCTAAGAGTTCCCATTGAATAAAATTAATATACTTATTGCTTCTCAGCCTTTTTATACTTTACAAATGAACTTATTCAATCTTAGATTAAATAAAAAACAAGAAGTTTTAAGCAGTCCTTCACTTTTTATTTTCACTTTCAATCTTTAGTTATTAACTTTGCTGAAAGTTTTGACGATTATACTATTGTATATCAAACTTTTTTCTGAAATATGGTTTAGTATTTCGGAAAAACCAATTAAAAAAGGTTTAGGAAACAATTAACCTAAATTACAAATCATTAAAATAAAAATTATCAGATGGCAGAGGTAATGTTAATGCCCCTTTTGAGTGATACAATGACAGAAGGTACAGTCGCTGCATGGCATAAAGAAATCGGTGACGAAGTAGAAATCGGTGAAATGTTATTAGAAATTGAGACCGATAAAGCTGTAATGGAACAAGATAGTTTCTTTGAAGGAACATTGTTACATATTGGTGTTCAAGAAGGTGAAACTGTTCCTGTAAATGCAGTATTAGCAGTTATTGGTGCGAAAGGTGAGGATTTCCAAGCAGACTTAAAAGCAGCATTAGCGAAAGCTGAAGGTGGTGAATCATCTGAAGCTGCTACAGAACAACCTGAAGCTGCTCCTGCAAAAGAAGTAACTACAGCTGTTGTTGAAGAAGCAAAAGTTGCTGCTCCTGGTGATGACAGAATCAAATCATCTCCTTTAGCTCGTAAAATGGCTATTGCAGAAGGTTTAGATTTATCAACAGTAAGTGGAACAGGTGAGAATGGTCGTATTGTGAAGCGTGATATTGAAAATGCTTTAGAAAATCGTTCAGCAGCACCTGCAAAAGCTGCTCCAGCAGCTTCTACTCCAGCGCCAGCGCCTGTATTTACTATCGGACAAGAGCCTGAAGAAGTGAAAGTAAGTCAAATGCGTAAAACTATCGCAAGACGCTTAGCTGAATCTAAATTCTCAGCGCCGCACTTCTATGTTACAGTTGCTATCAATATGGATAATGCAATTTCTACTCGTAAGAAAATGAATGAAATTTCTCCAGTAAAGATTTCTTTCAATGACTTAGTTGTAAAATCTGTTGCAGTTGCATTACGTCAGCACCCAGTTATCAATGCAAGTTGGTTAGGTGATACAATCCGCTACAACAAAGTATATAATATCGGTGTAGCAGTTGCAGTGGACGAAGGTTTATTAGTTCCTGTAATTCATAATGCTGATATGAAATCTTTATCTCAGATTTCTGCAGAAGTTAGAGATAAAGCAGGAAGAGCTAAAGAACGTAAATTAGGAATGGACGAAATGACAGGTAATACTTTTACTATTTCAAACTTAGGAATGTTTGGAGTTGAAGAATTTACTGCTATTATCAATCCACCTGATGCTTGTATCTTAGCCGTTGGCGGAATCAACAAAGTTCCTGTTGTAAAAGATGGAGAAATCGCTGTAGGAAATATAATGAAAGTAACACTTTCTTGTGATCATAGAGTTGTAGACGGTGCTTCTGGTGCTGCCTTCTTGAATACATTAAAAGCTCTTTTAGAAGATCCTATTAGAATGATGATATAATTATAAACGTTTGCATTAAACGTTACAGTTAAAAAACCTGCTTGTCGCAATGCCGATAAAGCAGGTTTTTTAGTTTTATGATTTCAACTTTTGATACTTTATTCGGTTTTATAATTATTATTAATAAACTAATGAAAATAGTAAAGCGATACTTTACTATTTATAATATATCAGATAAATTATGAAAAAAACAGTTGTTTTAGGAGCAAGTCCAAATCCCTCAAGATATTCGTATAAGGCGGTTAAAAGATTGAATGCTCACGGTTTTGAAGCTGTTCCTATTGGCATTCGTAAAGGAATTATAGATGGAATTGACATTCAATTAGAAAGTCCATTTGTGCGGAATGTACATACCATTACTTTATATATGAACCCTGAAAGACAGAAACCACATTATGACTATATCTTAAGTTTGGAACCTGAACGAATTATTTTTAATCCTGGAACTGAGAATATTGAATTGATAAAATTGGCAAAAGAAAATGATATTGAAGTAGAGATTGCTTGTACTTTAGTTTTACTTTCTGTTGGGGAATATTAGGCTTAAAAATGAAAAGATGAAGTATTTACTAAATTAGTAAATACTTCATCTTTTATAATATTTATAATGATTGCATAATCTGAAAGTAAGTCGTTTTTGATAATGCTACTGGTGAATGTTCATCATAAATTGCTTTATACTTGATAAACATATCGTAAGATTGCTCTTTTCCATTGATATATAAAGCTGAACTTGTAATCATCAATTGAAATACTTGAATATCATCTACTAATTTATCCTTAGTTAATTCAACTTTGAATCGCTCAATTAATTTGTCTTTCTTCTCTTCCGTCAATAACTTGCTCGCATCAGGATTATCAGAAACTACTCTTACCAAACCTCTCGTTTGCACTGGAGCAACATATTCTTTTTCCTTTTTCACATAAGCAATTAAGTAATCTGTCAAGATTCGATACTCTTTAAAGAATAAAGGTTTGATTGATTCATCATTAATCGTCAAATTCATAACTTTTCCTTTTGGACTTAAAATGAGTTCTACATCCATTCTTTCGTCATTTTGAGTACCATTCGCCCAAATTCTTTTAGAGATTAAATCGCCTTTACTATTAAACTTCTCCGAAGTTGAAGTAGACTCAATTTCATAGTTTGTTTGAGTAAATCCTACAAGAGAAATTGCTAAAAAACAAATTAATAATAAACTTTTCTTAATTGTCATGCTGGTGTTTTTGGTTATTTGTTGTTCCTGTTTTTCATAGTTTAGACATCATGTGATTCGAAAGTAACGCCTACAAAAAATTATAGCTCATAAATCGCTCCAAATTTAGCTTTTGCGTAATCCATGAAATATTTAAAATTCAATTTCTCACCAGTTATTTTCATACATAAATCTTCTGGAGAATAAAAACGTCCATGTTCATGAA
>CAZEOC010000115.1:0-10215 GCA_964513525.1 uncultured Saprospiraceae bacterium
GGGCCGCGCGACCAACTATCTGCTTATAGGTGATACCCCGTCATCATCTCACTTTTCAGGTAGGGCGTGGCCCAACTTTCCATCGGTGACACATGAAGAACGCAATCAAATATCCCCATTTATTGAAGGCCGCTATCCTGAACGATCTACCGGAGGATGATTGCTTTGCATTCTTGGATGAATGTTCGGTCCGGTTTTGTGCGCAGACGACGCCATTAATAAGGCAAGATGAATATACCAACGGTATGTTCCTTGTTGCGCACGGCATCGTTGAGGTGGGTCATATCAGTGAGGAAGGCCATAATGCGATCATATATCATGCCGGGCCGGGTGAGGTCATCGGCATGATGGAAGCGATTGCTGGGCGACCGTGCGCTGCGAATTGTACTGCGTTTGAAAATGCGACAGTCCTGTTTTGCCCAACGCCACTGCTATTTGAACGTCTCAAGTCACCAGTCTTTATTCGCAACATCGCAGCCATCACCTGCAACATCTTCTGCTAAAGCTTCCATCGCTTCATCAAATAAATAACGTTGATCCTTATCTCCAGAGATAATATTCATTGCAGATTGAATAGCAGAATGAGATGCATGAATTGCTTTTCGTTCTACTTCTTTAATCTTCACTTGGTCTTTAATATCTTCCAAAAGAATTTCAGAGTTATCATACATTTTCTTCAATACACGAAGCATAACTTCCATTCTCTTGTATAATACATCCAATTTCTTATTAGACTCTTTCAGTCTTCCTACTTTTCGTAGTTCTAATGCCAAATGACTATTATTTCCTTGTATTTTAGCTCTTTGAGCTAACTTCATCCCTTTCTCTATATTCCGCTTATTATCTGAAATCGTTGTATGTAATCGACGCATTTGTCCACGTAATGAGCCAATTTGTTTACCCATATTTCGTAGATTTTTACGTAAATCATCTACATAAGATTTCAATACACCAATCGGATCAACTTGTACAAACCAGCTGGTTAACCATCGCATGACACTTTTATAACCATAACCAATGATAGCACGCATTTTAGGATCAATGACCATATATAATAAAGCCGCTAAAGCTGTAATCGTAATTCCGAGTGTCAATGCATCTTGCATTGCTTCCATAATCACAGAACCAAAGGTAACACCAACATAACCAGCACCAGCTAATAAAGCCACTAAAAATATTCCACCTGTTACGCCTTCAGGTCTTTTCCAAAAAGATTTTTTAGGCATTTTTTATATTATTTTCATCTGAATTCACCTCCAATCCTTCTCCTACAAAATGGAATTGGAATAAATTTTTTTTAAATCAAAATTGTTTTAATCTTTTCAATATCGCTTTCTAATTCTCCATCAATCACTTGATATGTAGATTCAAAATTTTCTTTTGCGCTAAAGATTTTTTCTTTAGAACCTTCAATTTGTTTTTGAGCCTCTTCTATCGCTACATAATGACGGTCAATTTGCTCTTGCAAACGTTGAATTTCTTGCTTTTTCTGTTGAATTACAGTTTGAGTATCTGTAATTTCTTTTGACTTTCCAGCAATTTGAAGTTTCGTTTGTTGTTGTAATGCTTGTTCAAACTTATTCTGCTCGTTCGTTAGAACTTTTTTATAATAATTTGCTGTTTCTAACAATTTGCCTTTCGTCAAACCCATAGTTGAAGCAGTTGCAAAAGCAGACTGAAAGGCTGTACTTTCATCAATATTTAAAGATTCTAAGGCATCTAATGCTTGTTTGAATTCTAAATAATCAAATCCAGGTAAGTTATTTTTAGATAAAGCGTCTACTAAAAACTTTGCACTTTTTCCATCAACATTTGGCAATTTCGAGAATATCGCAATTAATTTTTCCATTTATATAGCTTATTTAATCACCATTAGTTGAGGTGAATATTTTTAATTTAATTGATTATTTTGTTTTCATTTATAATTAGATAAATCTAACACCTAAATTTCATTATTGATGAATAAAAAGGCTAAATGATTTCTTTTTTTCGATTGATGAATCAAGTTTATAGATTAGTTCTATTTAAAAAGAATTTCTTAATCTATAATTTGTGTTAAAGACAACTACTTTATCATCGAAGCTATGCTTTTATTTTTTTCACTCGAGTTTCGATTTCCTTTTTGATTAACTCCGCATCTTCTCTATTGAGCGTCATTCCAACCATTATTTTTTTCTTCTTCTTAAGTGTAATCAAAACGGCATTTCCATTAACTTTAAAAAGCTTATTTTCGATTCTTTGAATCTTAGCTTCTACATTCTGAGTTAATGGATAATTTTCTTCACTAATATTCTTTCCAAATTTCTCATATGAGAATTTAATCTCAGAGTTTGAAATTAACATTTTTAAGTTTGAAGTAATTTTTAATACTCTAAATATACCTTTGCCAACAACAAACAATAATAATCCAGTAAATGCGACAAACCACCAATCTTTCAATATAACTGAGCTTATCAAGCCGTACAAGAAAAGTAAAATTGCTGCCATGTAACCGCCTAAAAACATCTTGAAAAACCAAGTTGAATTTTCGTTTTCATCTAATCTTATTTCTGTACTTGTACTATTCTTTACTACTTCCATAAATTTCTGTAATGCTTATTAATTACTTTTATTAATTTATACTGCTTCATCAGAGAATAATTTTCCTGACTGCTTTTTATCAAAAATTGATTGTTAAGATGTATTAATGCTCATTCGTTAAACATTGAATATAATTAAACCCGTTCTAATTCCTCAACTTTATAAAACAACAAAAGCTAAACGGTCGGTGAGTGCAATCATTGGCGAAAGCCATTTTATTTTTTTCTCAAAAAATAATGGTAAAACAGGTCAAATTTCGATATACAAATTATCCCATTTCCGCTACTTCAATCATTTTGTCTTCTACATGATGTACAATTTCCGTAAACTTCGGCGTCCTTTTTAGTTCTCGAGTTCGAGGATAAGGCAAATCAACTTTAATGCGTTCAACGAAATGCGAAGGTGCAGATTTCAATATAAAAACCTCATCGCCTAAATAAACGGCTTCCGAAATATCATGTGTTACAAAAATAACGGTCGGATGTACTTCTTGCCAAATATCCGCTAACATATCTTGCATTTGTAAGCGAGTTTTGATATCTAAAGCTCCAAAAGGTTCGTCCATCAAGATGATATCTGGACTTGCCAAAAGGCTTCTCGCAATCGCAATTCGCTGCAATTGTCCACCAGAAAGTGTTGGATATTGTGCAAATTTATTTTCGTGTCCAGCCAAACCGACTTTTCGAATCATTTCAATTGCTTTCTCTTCCCGTTTTTCTTTAGAAATCCCTTTGAACTCTAAGCCCAAAGCCACATTTTCTAATACTGTTTTCCACGGTAAAGAGGAATATTGTTGGAAAACCATACTCACTCGATTATCGCCGCCAACTGCTTTTCCACGCACTAATACTTCGCCGCTTGTCGGTTGCTGTAATCCTGCGATATAGCGCAAAAGCGTAGATTTTCCACTTCCTGACATTCCTAAAATAGAGATAAATTCTCCTTTCCCAGGATTATCTTGTACCAGAAAACTCAAATCTTGAATGATGTGACTTTTTCCACCATCATAGCTCTGACTAATTCCACTCATTTCAATAATATTCGGCAATTCTGTATCTTGAAATTCTAACATTTTTTTCTATTGAGTAGAGTGTAAATGGTAGAAAGTAGAAGAAATAAAACACAGAATAACTCTATATTTTTCACTTTATACTTTCTACCATTCGCCCTCTACCAATTTACAATTCTAAATCAACACCAGTTGCCTCGTGCCAAGGCAAACCATACTCATTTAATTTTTCTAAGAAAGGGTCTGGATTTAATTCCTCGACATTGAAGACGCCTTCTCCTTTCCAAGTATCAGTCATAACCATCATCGCACCAATCATAGCAGGAACACCAGTTGTGTAAGAAACACCTTGGGCACCTGTTTCGTCATAAGCGGCTTGATGACTACAATTATTGTAAATATAATAAGTTTGTTCCTTTCCATCTTTTATTCCTCGAATTCTACAACCAATTGAGGTTTCTCCTGTATAATTTTCGCCTAATTCTCCAGGGTCTGGCAAAACTTCTTTTAAGAATTTTAATGGAATAATTTCAACTCCTTTATATATAATCGGTTCAATACTTGCCATTCCAATATTCTGAATGACTCGTAAATGTGTCAAATATTCTTGCCCAAAAGTCATCCAAAATCTTGCACGCTTTAAGGTAGGAAAGTTTTTCACCAATGATTCTAATTCTTCATGATAAATTAAATAAGAATCTTTTGGTCCAATATTCGGATAGTTTAATATTTCTTTGATTTCGTGCGGTTCCGTTAAGTGCCACTCGCCATTTTCCCAATATTTTCCTTTTTGAGTAATTTCTCTAATATTAATCTCCGGATTGAAATTAGTTGCGAAAGCTTTTCCATGATCACCACCATTACAATCGACAATATCTAAATAATGCATTTCATCAAAATGATATTTAGCAGCGTGAGCAGTAAAAATACTCGTTACACCAGGATCAAAACCACAACCCAAAACCGCCATTAAACCTGCTTCTTTGAATCTATCTTGATATGCCCATTGCCAACTATATTCATACTTTGCTTCTTCTTTTGGTTCATAATTCGCCGTATCCATATAATGAACACCAGTTGCTAAACAAGCATCCATTATCGTCAAATCTTGATAAGGCAATGCAACATTCACAACCATTTTTGGCTGAAATTCTCGAATCAAGGCGGACAAAGCTGGTACATCTTCTGCATCAATAGCAGCAGTTGTAATATTTTGATGTCCTGTTCTTGCCTTTGCATCAGCCGCAATTTCCTCACATTTAGAAACTGTTCGACTTGCTAATAAAATTTCTGAAAATACTTCAGGATGTTGGGCACATTTAATTACAGTTACTCGACCAACGCCTCCTGCACCAATGATAAGGATTTTTCCCATTAACTTATTTTTATAATTGCTTTACCAATAATTATTAATCAAATTAAAAAAGTCTAACAAAAATAGTTAAAATTCAATATTTGAAAAGGAAAAAGAACGAGTTTGTGAAGTATAAATTATAAACTTTGAACAATTGTCCTACTAAGATGGTATTCTCAACAAGTTTGAGCTTTAAAATATCGTAGTAATTTTTTGAATTTTAGTTTAAAAGATAATTCAAGACCAAAAAATAGATTGATTAAGATGTGTAAGAGAAATTATAATTGAAATGAATTAATGTAATGTGGCTAATTTTATTTGAGATTTGAAACCTAAAAAAAATGGATTGACCAATTACAAATAACAGACAGTTTGAAATATGGAAGAGTCGTCATTTTATTATAATTGGTCAAAATCCAAAAGCAAAGCTTCGATAAACTAAAAGAAACGCAATCCTAACCATCAGATTATGAATCTGTGTTTATGATTTTCTTTTTGTTGAATTCATGTTTCCATGATTTCTACTACAAATGTAAACTATTTATTAATATATAGTTTACATTTTAACTAAAAATTTCTTAATAATTTTCTTAATTAACACTTATAGGCGGTAAAATTGATTCATCAATTGGTTCATAATGTTTCAACATACTTTTCAATTGAGCTTCTGATAAACCTGCCCAACTTGAAATTTTATGATAATAAAATCGAAATTCCTTCTTTTGTTGAACTTCCATGAAAATTAATTTTTTCCTTTGGTCATCTATTACATCAAAATAAATTGCTTGACGCAAAGAGTCAATCTGATTTTTATCATCCTGTAATTTTTCAAAATAATACTTCCCTTCAAATTCCCACATTTGTTCGTTATAATACTTCGGATAAACTATAGTTGAAGCATTATTACCATGGATTGCATCAACTAAATTCGCATATAATCCTACAGGAATATTTCCTTTCTCTAATTCTGCTTTCATCTCCTCAAACATCCAGTATCGTTGCCATTGCGTATTATGTAAAATAACTAACCAATAAGCCATTCTATTACATTCATAAAACCAACTACCTTTTTTATCATATATTTTCTGTAAATACAAATAATTCAAAGAGTCCACATAAGCCACATCTTCTTCACAATATTTTTGATAACCTGGACAATCATTTCTTGGTTGTTGATCATAATGTATTATCATCCTCATTTCTGCATTTTCGATTGCAATTTCTGGTTTCATTGCTGGAAATTCCATTTCCATATCAAAATATTCTTTTGCTAAAGTTGTATACAATTTCATTTTAAAACCGTTTTCCGCTAACCAGTTGACTGTCTTTTCAAAATTCTTAAAATCATTTAGTTTACAACAAAGCACAGCATAATTCCGATAATCAAACATTTCTAAAGCGGTTGTTTCCATTTTGAACGCTTGCTCATACAGTTTCTTTGCTTCTTTAAAGTCCTTTTCACATATTAATAATTCTGCTTTGTTGGTGATATTATGGAAGTCTCGAATGGTGTTTGAAGTTTGAGAATACAAGGAATTGGTTACCAATAAAATTGGTAAGAAAAATTTAAAATAGTTCATAATATTGTTTTTGTATGTTTACTAATAATTGTTTTTCACGATAGAAATTACGGGTATTAATAGAATTCAATCAAATGGTTATTTTATATATAAATGGAAAAACTAAAAAAGTTACAGAATTGATTTTAAATCTTTTAATTTGCAAAATGAAAAATTAAATTATTCAAAATCAAGACAATAAAAACTGAATTCAATATGAAATTATTATCCAAAATAACCTTATTAGGAATATTTCTTTCTCTAATAAGTCCATCAGTTTTTGCTCAAAAAGCAATATTTCCAGACTTAAGGAATCAAAAACAAATAAATGCTGATGAGTCAATATTTAAAAATATTCCTACACGAAATGTCGGACCGACCGTAATGAGCGGACGTGTAGTAGATGTTGATGTTTCTCCAGATGACCCTTCGATTTTTTATGTTGCCTATGCTTCTGGAGGTTTATGGAAAACTAAAAATAATGGAACAACCTTCTCCCCTATTTTTGATAATCAAACAGTAATGACAATTGGTGATATTGCAGTTGATTGGAAAAACAATATCATTTGGGTTGGAACTGGTGAAAATAATTCGAGTCGTTCTTCTTATGCAGGAAATGGAATTTACAAATCAAGCGATGGTGGAAAATCATGGCAACATTTAGGTTTACCAAAGTCGCATCATATCGGTAGAATTATTTTACATCCTAAAAACCCTAATATTGCTTGGGTTGCGGCATTAGGACATTTATATACCGAAAATCAAGAAAGAGGAATTTATAAAACAATAAATGGTGGAAAGAGCTGGAAACAGACACTTTTTGTGAATCCAAATGCTGGTGCAATTGACTTAATTGTTAATCCAAAAAATCCTAACGAACTATATACTTCAACATGGGAACGTACTCGTAGAGCTTGGGATTTCACAGAAAGTGGTGCTGGTTCTGGAATTTATAAAAGTATAAATGGTGGTGATACTTGGGAATTATTAACAGTAGAAAATAGTGGTTTTCCAACTGGTGAAGGTGTTGGTAGAATTGGATTATCTATGTTTAATGATGGAAACCAATCCATTATTTATGCCGTTTTGGACAATCAATTTAGACGTGAGGAAATTTCAAATGAGGAAATTAAATCCAGTATTAAAGAAGAGGAATTAGAAAAAATGTCCAAAGAAGATTTTCTAAATCTAAGTGAGAAAGCTATCAAAGCTTACCTTAAAGAGAATAATTTTCCTAAGAAATATTCTGCTAAGAAAGTGATTGAAATGATTGAAAATGATGAAATCAAACCGATTGCTTTAGTGGATTATTTATATGATGCGAATAACTTATTATTCGATACACCAGTTATTGGAACACAAGTTTATCAATCAACTAATGGTGGGAAAAGTTGGACAAAAACTCATGATAATTATTTAGATAATATCTATTATTCTTATGGTTATTATTTTGGACAAATTCGAGTTTCTCCAATTGATAAAAATAAGGTTTTCATTATGGGCGTTCCGATTTTACGTTCTGATGATGGCGGAAAAAATTTCAAATCTATTCAACAAAAGAATGTTCATGCTGACCATCATGCACTTTGGATTAATCCAAATCGAGAAGGACATTTGATTAATGGAAATGATGGTGGAATTAATATTTCTTATGATGATGGCGAAAATTGGATAAAATGTAATTCTCCAGCAGTTGGACAATTTTATGCTATCAACGTTGATATGGCAGAACCTTACAATATTTATGGCGGTCTTCAAGACAATGGTGTTTGGGTTGGTGCTAATAATTATAAAGCGTCAAAAAGCTGGAAACAATACGGTCATTATCCATATAAAGAACTATTAGGTGGCGACGGAATGCAAATAGAAATTGATAATCGAGATAATAATACGGTTTATACAGGTTATCAATTTGGTAATTATTTCCGTATTAATAAAACAACAGAAGAACGTTCGTATATCAAGCCAAAACACCTTTTGGGCGAAAAGCCATTACGTTTCAATTGGCAAACTCCAATTCATTTATCTGTTCACAATCAAGATATTTTATATTTCGGTTCTAATAAATTACACCGTTCTTTCAATCAAGGAGAAGATTTTAAAGCAATTTCTGAGGACTTGACACAAGGCGGTAAAAAAGGAGATGTTGCTTTCGGTACTTTGACGACAATTTCTGAATCTAAATTTGCTTTTGGTCTGATTTACGTTGGTACGGATGATGGTTTGATTCATATTACTAAAGACGGTGGAAATACTTGGACAAAAATCTCAGATGATTTACCTCAGGATTTATGGGTGAGTAGAGTTCAAGCTTCGAAACATAATAAAGCAAGGGTTTATATTAGTTTGAATGCTTATAGAAATGATAATTTTAAACCTTATGCTTTTGTTTCTAATGATTATGGTACAACATGGAAAAGCATTTCGGAAAATTTACCAGATGAACCTGTAAACGTTATTAAAGAAGACCCGAAAAATGAAAATATCATTTATGTTGGTACTGATAATGGAACCTATATTTCCTTGAATAAAGGTGAAAATTTTATGCCTTTAGGTGGTTTACCGAATACGCCAGTTCATGATTTAGTAATTCATCCAAAAGCCAATGATTTAATTATTGGAACACATGGACGTTCAATTTATGTAACTAATATTGAGCATTTGCAAAAGTTAAATGAAGACATTATTAATCAAAAATTATACGTTTTTGATATTAATAAAATACGATTTAGCGAGAATTGGGGAAGTTCTTGGTCTCAATGGGCTGAACCTAGTGTTCCAAAAATCAAAATCCCTGTTTTTGTTAAAGGAAATTCATCAATTACAATGACTATAAAATCAGAGAATGGTTTGACTTTAAAATCAATGAGTTATGCTGTTGATAGAGGCTTGAATTATTTAGAATATGACTTGACAATTGATAAAAAAATCATTAAAAAGTATGAAAAGGATTTGAATAAAAAAGGTAATCGAGAGATTATTTTAGAAGATGGTGATAATGGTGATTTCTATCTTTACAAAGGTCAATATGAAGTTATTATAGAAACAAAAGGGGAAAAAGTTAGTAAAGAATTGAAAATCGTTAAACCAAAAAAACGAGGTAATTCAACACCAAATCCTGAAAGTGGCGAACGGGATTAAAAAATAATCATTGGTCATTTAGTCATTTGCCATTATCTGTTAAGCAAGTTATTTAACAAATAATGACAAGTGACACAATGACGAATGACTTTCTTATTTAAGCATAGATTGATTCAATCTCTGCATTAAACTTCTTATCAATTACACGACGTTTCAATTTCATAGTTGGTGTCAATTCACCAGTAGAAACATCCCACGGTTCGCCTAATAACTTGAATTTCTTAATTTGCTCAATTTTACTAAAATTCTGATTGTAATGTTGTACTAATTCTTCAAATTTCGCCTGAACTTTAGGTTCTTCCAAAGTTTCTTTAGCTATAATTTGTAATGCAGGATTATGTGCATGTGGTAATAATGTACAGTTTACACCATTTTCACTACACCAATTTTTCAATGCATCTGGAGAAGGCACAATCAATGCAGAAGTAAACTTACGTTTCTCTCCAATTACAGCCATTTGCTCAATTAAGAAATCTCCCTTAAATGCACTTTCAATAGGTGTTGGAGCAATATATTTTCCACCAGAAGTTTTGAACAATTCTTTCTTTCTATCTGTAATTTTTAAGAATTTT
>CAZEOC010000116.1:0-10086 GCA_964513525.1 uncultured Saprospiraceae bacterium
GCTGTAGATTACACGGATGAGTCTACGTTGTGCTGGGAGGCAACGGATCCTCATTCAGCAACTACTCGCCGGTTTTGACGCCGTGTATTTTTGAGTATGTCTATTTTGCACGCCCCGACTCGGTCATCGACAATGTATCGGTTTACTCAGCGCGATTAAAAATGGGGCAGAAACTCGCTGAGAAGATCCGTCGCTGCTGGCCGCAGCACGACATTGACGTTGTGATTCCGATACCCGATACCTCGCGCACGTCTGCTTTGGAACTGGCGATGGACCTGGGGATCAAATACCGCGAGGGTTTTGTGAAAAACCGCTATATCGGTCGCACGTTTATCATGCCCGGTCAGACACTGCGGCGAAAATCCGTGCGCCGCAAACTTAACCCGATACACAGCGAGTTCAGAGGCTTAAACGTATTGCTGGTCGATGATTCCATAGTGCGGGGCACCACATCGGAACAGATCGTTCAGATGGCGCGGGAAGCGGGCGCGGAAAAGGTCTACATGGCATCTGCCGCACCACCGGTTTGCTATCCAAACGTTTACGGCATTGATATGCCAGCGGCCAACGAACTGATTGCCTACCAACGCAGTAATGACCAGATTTGCGCCGAGATCGGGGCTGATGGATTAATCTATCAGGATCTCGATGATCTGATTGCGGCTGTCAAAGAGGTTAATGCAGATCTCACCGGTTTTGAAACCAGTTGTTTCAATGGTGACTACATAACCGGTGATGTTGACAAGAAATACCTGAATTGGCTGGAAACCAGGCGATCAGACTCTGCCGACTCACGACCTGACGACGGGCAGACGGTCGATATTGAAATGGTGTAGGGCTTTGGTTATTCGAAGATGGTATGCGTTTACAACGCCTCACGATTGTGTATTTTCACGTCGCCGGTATAGTCCATAAGGCTACGTGCATGCGGCATAAACCACTAGCGATCCGGCAGTGTTAACTCGTCTCTGTGACCTTTGGGAGCACAGAACGCGCTATGCTCTGACCGCGTCATCACTGCATGGGTTGTCGATCGACCGTTCAACACTTGTGGTAGAGATTGATCAGCAGGTGATGCGTTGTTTTAAGCACGAGACAGAAATCGCCCGCTACCCGGTATCTACTGCAGAAAACGGCGCCGGCTGCAGACAGGGCACCCACTGCACGCCCCTGGGTTGGCACGTTGTTGCAGAGCGTTTTGGGAGCACAGCGGCGAGAGGCACTGTGTTCCGTGGACGCGTTGCCCGGGGAGTTGCCGGCGATCTTAACTCTGCGGCTGACGATGATCTGATTACCAGTAGAATTCTGTGGCTGCATGGTCTGCAGCCCGGATATAACTCCGGGGGCGCTGTGGACAGTTATCAGCGGTATATCTATATCCATGGCACGGCGCAAGAGCAATGGATCGGCCAACCGGTATCACACGGCTGTGTGCGGATGCGCAATGATGACGTTATTGACCTCTTTGCTGATACTGAAGCAGGGGCTTTGGTTTACATTAGCCAGGTTTCGCTGCTTGACGGTTAGTGGAGTAACACTTCCGATATCACAACATTCGCTGTATACAGGTGTTGCAGGTTTACGTGTTGTAGTGGTGTGACCTTGCCAGTGGTCTGGCAAGGGCGGGTCTCATGTGCGTGGTTGTCACTTAGTGCTCTGCCTGTTTTTTTAAACCTTCATTGAAGCTGGTAAGAATGGGTGGTACGCCAGTCATGATTTTACCACCCATCAGCACCGCCATCATTCCGCTGAATGTTTCTTTATGCGTGACGCGCGTACCGGTATCGATGGCTTCCAAATCAACTATCTTATGATTGGTAAACACAAAGCCAGGCCCCATAGTGGCTCGCCAACTCAGGTTTTTTGCCTCGTTAATAGTGGTGATAACCGGTTTGTAGTTGGGACCATTCTTGCCCTCGGTCTCACTGATCATGGTGATGTCGAGTGTCGCACCGTCAACGGCGTCGCCGGAAGACTGGTTGATGACTGAGCTCCACTCCTGCCATTTACTTACCCCTAAGTTAATTAATTTTTGACTACACAGATAAGTTATAGTCAATTGACAAATGCAAGTATTTCAGGGGAAGACCTAGTGTCACAAAAGTCCATAGTTACTATTCCGCGCTTGGATATTTACAGACCGGCTAATTTTCGAAGTGTTGAAGGTGTGGGGTCATTCTCGAAAGAAACGCACCCACGATTCGCTGATAAAAGTTTCAATTTCTTCCCAGTGTTAATTAATGCTGACGGATCAATATGGGTTCATGCCACTCTATTCATATTGGGTAAGATCCAACTGCTACCCCCACACCACAAAACGCTTGACGGCATCGCTCGAGACCTACTGAATTTTGGTCGTTTCCTTGATTTGAAAGGTATTGATGTCTTGTTTTGTCCTAAACGTCAGATAAAGAGGCCAACCTATGCGTACAAGGATCATCTCAGTGTTCTAATTAATAGTGGTGAGATAGCGAAGACTACGGCAAATCGTCGATTGACTACTGTCAAAAACTTCTACAAATGGCTGAGTGAAACAGCCGAGGTAAACTTTGAATTCCCGATGTACAGAATAAAGCGTAAGTTTATCAAGTACACAAATGAAAAAGGATACGATCGAACGAAGGATGTAGAGAGCTCAGACATAAACATAAAAGTACCTAAACAAAGGGAAGACTATACCGAATATTTGCAGGATGGTGGTCGGTTGCGCCCTTTGTCTACCAAAGAGCAAAAAGCATTATTAATTGCTTTGGGTAAATTGAAAAACACAGAAATGGCTCTGGCATTTGTAATTGCCCTTTCCACCGGAGCAAGACTTCAAACAGTGCTAACACTTAGACTTAAAAACTTTCTTCCACTTTCCCTCAACCATAAAATAAACAGAATAGACGTTGGATACGGTACTGCTGTCGACACTAAGAATAATAAACAATATTCGTTATATATTAGTTTCGAGCTCTCTCAACGTATTGCTGCTTACATTTATTCTGATAGAGCAGTACGAAGGAGAAAGAAAGCAAAAATTGAATTTGAAGAAGAAGAGGATCAGTATCTATTTCTTACGCGAGTTGGATCCCCAATGTATTTGGCTCAGCAGGATCAACGTAAAGCCGTATCGGGGCGTGCGGTAATGAGAAAACCCCCTGAAGGCCAAGTGGTTCGCCAGTTTATCTACGATCGGTTATTGCCTGAGTTGAGGATCGCGGGTTTCAATTTCGACTTCAACTTTCATTACCTGCGCGCCTCGTTCGGAATGAACCTAGTAAATAATCTCGACATAAACAAGTATAAAGATGGATCATATCCTGTGAAAACAATTTTGTTCGTCATGGAGAGAATGGGTCATTCGCATCAAGAGACAACATTGGGTTACCTTAATTATAAAGGGAATCAGAAAATTCTAAGAGCAGTGCAAAATAAATTCGAAGAACAAATTTTTTCTACGCTTGAAGCAAGTGGTCTAAGGGAATGAGTACAGAGTTATATGTCCATCGAACGCTGAAGCATTATACAGTGGCAGATTTGTCTGAACTACTAGAACAGGAAATCAGTATAGCGAACTGGTCTACGGTGTCGGTCCGTTCAAAAGATGAAAAATACTTTTATGATATCGGACGGCTAATGTATACAAAACGACTGTTTGGTAAGGGGCACGTGGGCATTGGTGGTAGTACAAACAAGGTGTTACGAAGTTCACGCTACGCTAAAAGAAAGTTTTTTGTGAGTCGCCTTGCTGAATGGATTTGCGACTCGCTGGGTTCGTCAAGTGACCTGAAACGGAGGTCCACACTAGGGAAAAAACTAACAGACATCAATCGTTTTGTAGGTTGGTGTGATGAGAATATTGAACCGCACTGTCTTTCATGCATCGAAAGTGGGCGGAGTGCATTCCAACATTACTACGCATTTCTCGACCATTCTGTAAAAGTAGAGGATATTGGACAAACAACGGCTTCTACCTATCAGAAAAATACTTCTGAGATTCTATGTTACGTATATGATCTGGATCACTATGGCGAGCTCACCAAGGGACGCGCTTTAATCCAGGAAGCTCCTCAACATAGCTATAGAGCGGATAAGCTCATAGATAGTGTAAGCTTCGGAGAATCGCTCGGTATATGTTTAGACCTTTTTTACGCGCTGAGTGAGTTTCTGATTAATGAAAAACCGTACCCTCATAAAATTAATGTTTCAGGTCTAGATTTTTGGATGATGCCTACAAATAGATGGGTGCTATCTGAAATAAATAAGAAAAAACGCAGCACTCTTGGGAATCCCTGCTGGTACTGGGACTATGAAAACGGGAAAGTCCATACACGTAATAAAATTCTTGAGCTAAACGGATTGGATCCAAAAACATGCTCTGGATCCCAAAAAAACACTGCTCAGGGCTATCGTTACACTGCACTTTCTGCCATAAGAAAAGCTAATTCAGGAAAATTTAGTTTTCACAGGTATCAAGTAGTGCAACTCGCCGTTCACTGCTATTTGTTTATTTTTCTATGTGCGACTGGTATGAATCTGGAGCAAGCAGTTTCCATAAGCAACCTCAAGAATGAATTTAGTCGGAGGAATCGCAAGTTTAGATCCACAAAAGCCAGGGCCGGAGGTGTGGAAGTTGAATACCATTTGGGTACAAAAGTGTTTGCTATACACAAAAAATATCTGTCTCTTAGGGAAATGTATCTCGAATTAGATCCTGAATTTGACCTATTGTTTTTCACAGCATCTAAAAACGGCAGTTTGAAAAGACTTCAGAACGATCCGTTTGCGAGTCTCTTTAATAGGCTAAATAATATGTTCGGGTTTGAATTGCAAACGATTACCAGTAGGCAAACGAGAGCGACTAAGGCAAACGTTTTGGTAAATGAGCATGGAGTAAAAATAGCAGCAATGATGTTGCAAAATCAAGAAAGTACGATAGAGAGAAGTTACTCGAATGGTAGCGACATTCAACTAATAGAGGACATTCCTACCTTCTATGATGATTTGGAATCCGCAATCGGTATAACAGTTAGGCGTAATAGCGCTAAAGAGATGGAATCTGGAGTGGGATGCTGTAGATCCCATGGTGCACCAAAGTCAATCCATAATGTGTCCCTAATACCTCCAGATTGTAAGAGCTTATTTGGATGCTTCTATTGTCGTCATTATGCTACTACAACTACTGAAGAAGATATTCGCAAGTTATGCAGCACGCTATATTTTATCGGTGAACTAAAAAAATTTAGATTAACTGCGAGTGAATACAATGACATGTATTCTGATTTAGTGGGGAGGATAGAATTCATATTGGGAAAAATAACTAGTAGAAGTTCAAAGCTAAAAAAGACAGTAAGCATAGTGCGCGCGGAGGTTTTTGAGCAAGAGATGCTATCCGAATACTGGCAGCGGCAGATTAACGATTTTTCCAAGTTAGGTATCATAGCATGATAGCGAAAACATCCGCTTTTGCTGTACATCCTAGTGACTTTCCACCAGACTCTTTCGAATTGAAAGGAGAAAAGAATGGTCTAATAAAACGTCCGAACGAAAATTTCGTTTTGTGTAAAGACAAAAAGGGCCTGCCGACAGCTATATATGGGGACGCCATCTGGAATTTTAAGTCGTATCAGACCACCAAAAAAGGTTATTCTACGTTTAAATTTCCAGAATCAATGCATTGCATCGATGAAATCAAATGGCTTTTATTCCTAAATATCTACTGTGCCGATAACAGTCACTTAGGTAAGATAGGTATCGAGACTCTTTCTCACCGCTTCCATTTCTATAGAAGCGTGGCCAATTATTGCTACAAAAACGGAATTACGGTATTTGAATTTTTTACCGATGAAAAGAGTATTGTTCAGTATGTTAAGAAAAACCAAAATAGTTATCAGCGATTGAAGCAGCTTAAGATTGCCATAAGATTTCACATGGTTCTAACGGAAAATATTGCAGGGTTTAGGCAGTTTTATGACGGTAAATTACTTGCGGCAATTGAATCAAGAAAGAAACATTTTAATAATAAGGAAAAACAGACAGTATGTATCCCTCCTAGATTATTTATTGATAAGTTGGGAGGTTGCTTAAAAAGTATATTGGGCGAGTTTATGGATAATTGTTCGTTCATAGAGTCCTTTGTCGTAGCTTGCGTCGAAGATGTGACTTACGCGCGAAGCAAGAGTATTCAATTGCAAGCGCCATGTAAAAAACTACATGGCAAGAGAGTGCTAAGTCCATTTTTTATTGATGCTGCAACACAATTCGGCCTTGAAGAGTATTTTGCAGCAAATTCTGTGTATAGCTTAAAGTCGTTTAAATCCTTTTTAACGCGAATACGTGCCATTTCAAAGTGCTCGATCATGTACTACACAGGAATGCGACAGTCGGAAGCATTATCTCTAAAGGCAGGCTGCCTAACAAAGACTAATGGTGAGTACTGGATACGGGGAATAACCACAAAACAACATGGTAAAAAGGTATCCGCAGATTGGTGTACACATGGGGCTGTGTGCGCTGCCATTGATGCTTTGGAGTCCATGGTAAGGATGACTTTGAACTTTGATGATAATAAAGACAGAGATAGTATTGATGGTGTTGATTTATTTTTATCACCAGAATATATGAATTTCAATGTTTATGAGTATGCTGTACAGGGAGTTGTTAAGCGATTCAATTCTTCAAATGAGCTAAATATTACCGGAGCCATGATTAACAGTAGCATTATTGAAATGCTGGATTTGGAAATTCAACCTGGTGATATCGATGACCTTGAACGTGTAGATCCATTTCGAGATTGGAGAGGAAGTAATAAATACAAAATAGGCAACCAATGGCCTTTAGCCAGCCATCAGTTTAGACGTTCACTTGTTGTCTATATGGCACAGAGTGGTTTGGTGCGTTTGACCAGTCTTCAGAGACAATTGAAGCACAACTACCCATCAACATCTTTATATTACTGCCGTGGGGCTTCTTCATCGAAGAAGTTGGCAGTAAATGATCTTGAATCAGAGATTCGGGTGGCAAGGCCAGAGCTTAATGCCTTGCTGTATGTTAGTGACGTGTTGTGTAACCCGGAACAGATATTTGGCGGGCATGGAACCGGAATTGAAAAAAATCATAAGAAGAACCCTGTTGTGTTGTACGAAAGTGTGCAAGAGGTAAAAGGGTTGGTTCGGCGAGGGATGCTTGCCTATGAAGACACATCTTTAGGTGGGTGCTGCTCGCTTACACGTTGTGACGACAAATTATTGAATAACTTTTCAGCATGCATAAGGTGCGACCGTTCTGTTTTAGTGCCTTCGAAAATTGCCGAAGTAATCGATATGAAAGAATCAACAATCCAACATCTGAAGAAAGGTTCTGTGGAGTATCGTATGGAGTGTTTGCAGCTTTCGGAACTAAAAGCAGCTTTGAAGGAGAGGGACAATGTCAGCGCTTGACGAATACTACGCTGCTCTGGAACGACTGAAGAGAGGGAAACCGAAGGTTGTGGCTAAGGGTACAAAAATCACTAATAGCAGCGTTGCGCGGGAGGCTGGCCGCACACCCGGTTCAATCAAAAATGACAGACATGAGGTGTTGGTTGAGGCTATTGCGCTCGCCGCTGAAGCTCAGCCCGTGAATCCCGTTGATAAGATTCGGGCCAATGCTGATAAAGCGAAGAAGAAAGCAGACGACTATCGGGCGCGATACGAGGCTGCGATTGCGAGGGAAGTGATGCTCATCCAGCGACTGTATGAACTAAAAAATAAGTAGACAACACACTTACGCTGAGGAAGTAGCTGATTCCCATGTCAGACCCTAGAAAAGATAAAGCTACCAAACACCAAAATAAAACTCTTGCGGCAGCTACCTCGTAAGGCAATCGGTGATCTTCAAAAAACGAACAAGGTAAAGGGTGTCGAGTTTTCAAAAAAACTGCAATCACTTGTGGAAAAGTACAACGAACGCGATGAAGAAAACATTCTAGTATCAGGCGTGCTGAAAGAATTTGCAGATGCGTTGGTCGATATGACTCATAAAGTCAAACACGAAAAAGGCTCTTACAGAGAACTCGGCATTGATGAGCAGGAATAGGCCTTTTACGATATTCCCCGGCAACTGGCCAACAAGTATGACTTTACCTACCCTGATGAAAAGCTTATTCCGCTAGCTAAAGAAGTGAAGTCACTCAGTGACAATAAGACACGATATACCGACTGGCAGTCGCGTGACGATATCAAAGCCGAGCTCAAGGTTGATCTGATCCTGAAACTGGCTGATCACGGCTATCCACCGGTAGACAGGAATGAGGTTTATAAGGGGATTTACGAGCAGGCTGAGAATTATCGCAGATTCGCCGTGGGCGACAGGTAACATTGCATTTGCTGGTATATTAATCGCACAAATTTATGTTCAGATCAGATGCTATTAAAATACATAATTGTGTTCTTTCATCCTTTCATCTCTCAATTAGCGCTTCCTATGCCATCAGTCTTTTCGAATTTCTGTCGTCAGAAGTTCGATATCTCTGTTTGGTATTACCGCATACACAAAGTGACAGTCCATAGCGTCAGCGGTTGCTTTCATTGTTTTCAGCGTAACGCTACCTGCGGTCTCGTCCTGCTCGATTTTGTAAATACGTCCCATTGTAACGCCAAGCCTTGCCGCGAGCTGCCTCCCAGACAATCTGAGGGCCTTCCTTACCGTCCTTATCCATCCATCCGGGGGGGGTGGAGGTGCATCCTTAAACGCCTCGATCGCTACGCGAACCGCGTCTGTGTAATGCTCATATTTGGATCTTTGAACAGAGTTTGATTGGCTATGATTTCTGGACCCATGAATTATCGGACGCCGAGAAGACATAGACGACTCTAAACAATCCTCGGTAAATGTGCCTGTTTTTGCAACCCCGTTGACAAACCACCTGCAGACATAAACCTTTGCCTCGCAACTCTCAACCGACATTTCCGGCCCGCCTATGTTCAGCTTTACCTTGTTGCCTGTACGAAATCTGTTTTCTTCACCTATCACCATGAGTGCTCTTGTAGTAAATGGGTATTATAGACCGTGGTATAATAGGCATCTGATAGTGATAGTTCTACCTTTTGTAGGTAGCTATCTGTGGCTGATCGTCGAATACTTCTACTCGGTAAGAAAATTCGCAAAACAAGAAGAGAGAAAGGTTTCTCGCAGGAGACACTAGCATACGAGGCGGAGCTAGACAGAGCCTATGTTGGGAAGATTGAGCGTGGAGAAAAAAACATCACTATCGCCAAACTGTTGCAAATCAGTGATGCGCTCGACATTCCGTTATATGAATTGTTTGATTTTTGAAAGGTACTTGTATGTCGTCAAATAATCCAACTGCCGGTCAAGACTATTCGTTATTACGAATTAACTGTTTAGAGTCTTACTGAGTGTTGAAAGTTCAGAAATATCCCTCAAATTCCGTGTCATCCATAGACTTAGAGTGTCGAGACTACTGAATTTTTCTATCCCAACTAGCGTATCGATAGAGCCAGTGATACCCAGGGTTGTAACACTGTTTACGGTAATATCACAAAACTGGGAAAGCTCACCCCGAAACCTTCTTAAGGTAACAGATTTCAGCTTTAGATTCGAATTTACCAGGCCCATTGTGCCCTTATTCCATTGGATACTTACATCTTCCAATTTGCTGAACCTACTGTAGTCAGGTGGATCTATAAAATTCCCTGACAATATGAGGGTCTCAAGATGCGGAAATCTTTGAAGCCAATTTAGCGACAGAGATTTTGCTACTTCTACATTTAATTTTCTGATATGAAGATCCGTCAAATCTAGATCAGATATTACCTCATACCCTTGACCTATCAGCCAAAGCGATTCAAATCTTCCTGTGCGAATTTCGTTTAGTACTGCGTTATCAATCCCGTCTTCAATTTTTAATCGACGAGTGTTGTCCTTCTCTTGTCCTAACTCTTTTGTTTTCGGCAATATTAACTACTCTTTAGGTTTTGTACATGATTTTTTGGCCTATCGAATATGGCGGCTTTTGGCCGACTGCACGCATTCGCTGAATCTTTAGTCTACCGGAAATATCGAAGCGCCTCGACCGGCTCGTGAGTGTCCAAGGATGCG
>CAZEOC010000117.1:0-9959 GCA_964513525.1 uncultured Saprospiraceae bacterium
CCAACTAAGAACATTACAAATGTAACAACAACAACAGTTTATACCGTTACTGTAACAGATGCAAATGGTTGTACAGCAACTGATCAGATGACAATCACGATTAATGATTTTCCGAATGTTCAATTTACGGTTACTCATCCATCGTGTGGAGCAAGTGATGGTCAAATTAGATTCAGTTTTGCAAACAATGTAAATCGAAGTAATATCGAAGTTAGTCTTGATGGTGGTAATACTTATCCGATATCATTTGCAGATAATTTAGGAAATTATATGATTATTAATCTATCTCCAAGTATTTATAAAATACGTGTAAGATGGGGAGATGATGATTGTCCAATATTTATTGGTACAGCTATATTAGGAAATAATCAAAATATGAAAGCTGCGATAGCAGCGCCTGATTATGTATGTATTGGTAGTAGTATCAACTTAAATGCAGTAGCCGTTAACGGTGTTGCTCCATTTACTTACAATTGGGAAAATGGCGTTGGAAATACAGCAACAGTATCTGTTAGTCCTATGGTAAATACAAGATATACTGTAAAAATTACAGATGCGAATGGATGTGTAGCTTACGAAACAGTTTCTGTAATAGCAGAGAGTTGTGGTGAAATTTGTAACAATGGATTAGATGATGACGGTGACGGAAAGATTGATTGTGATGATATAGAATGTGGTCCAGATGCACCAAGTGGTATTATTAAAGATTAAAATGATTTATTAATCAATAAAAAGTATTTAGGTTTGTTAACTTCTTACAGGTTAATTTCTGTAAATTAGTGGCATTTGTTAGGCTACTCTTCGGAGTAGCCTATTTTATTTGTTTAATCCAAATAGACTTCTGTTGCTCCAAAACCATATTTAGGATGATGTAAATTTGCGTGCATTCTTACATAAGGATTCCTATCCAATTTTCTTTTTATTTCTGAGCGTAATCTTCCTTTTCCTAAACCATGGATAATATGGACTTTTGGAACGCCTAAACGAATCGCTTGATCAAGATATTCTTCAAAAACTTGTATCTGTAATTGTAACATTTCTGCTGGACGAAGCGATTTATGATTTGAGGTAAGCATCTCAATATGTAAATCAATTTCATCTTGAAAATGAGCTCTATCCTCTATTTTTGCTATTTTATGTACTTTGACATAATCGTAAAACTCTTCTGTTTTTGCTTCTGTTAGATTACGTTTGGTGTAGGTTTTTAAATCTTCTTCTTTCGTTTTTTCTTTTAATTTAGTGGCTAATTCATAAGCATAAACTGGAACAGTTGTGAAAGAAATATTTTTGGTTTTACTGAAAAACTGTTTCGGTTTTATTTTGATTGCTTTCTCCACTTTTTGATCTGTTCCTTCTGTTGTAATCTGCCATAAATCAAAAAATACAGTTGGATTATCACTTAAATCATAATGAGAAAGTTCACCTACTTTTTTTGCCATAAATGGCTCAATCATTTCATTTTTTTCTGGAGAAAAATTATTTAATATTTTGATTTTATAGGTATAAATAAATTTATAAGGAGAATCATTAGCAATAAAAATGTCGAATCGACTAATGTTTCCTTCATTATCAAAATTAGGTTCAAAAGCGACAAAAAGTCCAGCCTTTTTTGGTTGTTTTATCTTTTTGGGTTGAATGACGATTGGAGCAGCCTTAGGTTTAGCAACCTGCTTGAAAGGAGCAAATGGTGCATCATTTTTCCAAATTACAATGTTTTCAACATCAGTTGGAATTTCATCATCATCTAACCAAACCATTACTGTTTCGCTATCTAATATTTCTACAACTTCTCCTATATCTCCAGTATGAATAAATTTAACTGTGTTTCCTGGTTTGAAAATCATCTTTTTTAAGTATTAAATATGAATTATTGAGTATTAAAAAAATTACCAATTTGTAGTGATGTAATTAATACCTAATTTATAATCTTGAGAAAGTAAGTCGAGTAATTTATTGTAAGTTGCTTTATTTCTCAAAAAATCAGCTTTCTCTACATCAATAATTACAATTGGAATCGTCATTTCAGTTCTAAAAAACTCAAAATAAGTATCTTGAATCTGTTGCAAATATTCTGTAGAAATATCTTTTTCATAAGCCCTTCCTCTTTCTTCAATATTAGTTTGAAGATTCTCAACAGAACGATGTAAATAAACCAATAAATCAGGTTTTGGGAAAGTAGTATTTAAGACATTAAAAATTCTTGAGAATAAACGATGTTCCTCATCATTCAAATTATTTTTTGCGAATAGTAAAGTTTTCAAAAAGAAATAATCTGCAATTGTCCCTTGTTTAAAAAGCTCAGGATTTAACAAACCTTTTTGCAATTGTTTATGGCGTTCGGTCATGAAAAATAGCTCAACAGGAAAAGCATATCGTTCAGGATTTTTATAGAATTCCTGTAAGAATGGATTATCTTCAAACGATTCTAAAATTACTTGACAATTAAAATCATCCGCAATAAGATTACAGAATGAAGTTTTTCCAGCTCCAATATTTCCCTCAACCGCAATGAAATTATATTTTTCGAAAGGATTCATTTCTTTTATAATAAAGTCTTAATGATTAATATCATCAACTAAAATAACGTCTAAATTATCTTCAGATTTACAGTATAAATCTTCGATTGTTTCTTGTAAGATTGGATGAATAAAATCTCCAGCGATTTCCATTAAAGGAATTAATACAAAGTTGCGAAGATGCAAATATTGATGTGGAATTATTAATTTATCCGTTTTAATTATTTCATTTTCATAAAAAAGAATATCGATATCAATAATGCGACTTGCCCACTTTTGTATTCTTATTCTCTTGAAAATATTGGTTTCAATAAAAGCTATTTTTTCTAAAACTTCATTCGGTTTCAAAATCGTTCGAATGCTGATAGCTTGATTATAGAAATCTGGCTGTTCTGTCATTCCCCAAGCCGCAGTTTCATAAATACTTGATTCTGCTACTATTTTTCCAATATGCTGGCGAATTAAATCATTAACCAGATTCAAATTTTCTATTCTATTTCCTTGATTTGTTCCTGTATGTAAATAGACAATCTTTCCATTTTTCATTAAAAACAAAGGTAGAACTTTTTAGACTTAAAATAACAAAGCACTTGCTGAAATCAACAAGTGCTTTATGAAATAATTAATTTCTGATTAATTAAAATCAGATTTAGCTAAAAAGTGATTGCAAGTTCATTGCAACACCCATATCTCCATCAATTTTAATTTGTCCTCCCATGAAAGCCATCATTGGATTCAAATCTCCAGAAAGAATTTTACCTAAATTTTCTTGCGTAATACTTACCGTACATTCTGCTTCTTTATCTTCATTCGTAACAGCATTTGCATCTCCATTTCCGTCTAAATACACAATATGACCATCAATGTCAAACTTGATTGTAGCACCAATTGGAGCTGCCTTTGAAGCCATTTCTGAAATTTTTGCTGTGATTTCTGCACTCATTTTTATTAGTTTTTACTTTTCTAAATACGTTTCTTTTAATATTAATACAGCAATAATAACGAAAATAATACTGCTTATGAAATTAATGTAATGTATAAATAATTAGAAGTAGATTTAGTTGTTTAATTGGACTTATTTGGTACAAAATATAATAAAATGTATCTTCAAATTTTTTAATAATTAATCTATTAACTTAAATTTTAATCAAATGTCAAGATTGCAAAACCTATACGTTTTTCTTCTTTTTTTAATTTCGTTACAAATTTATAGTTGTGTTCCTTCAAATGAAATAGTTGGTAATAATAGTTTAGATAATGCTTTCGAATCGACTTATACTAAGATTCAAAAAGGGAAGTCAAAATCGAAAAATATCAAAATATTGAATGAACAGTTGATTCGAATTATTGCGGATATATCTATGAAAAAAGATAATTTGAATTTGAATACTTTGGAAGGTAAAGATCAACTTTTTGAGTTAAATAATTATTTAGCGGAAAAAATACTAAAATCAACGCCTTATATTGGTAATCGATATAGTACCAAATTAGATAGTTTGAATAATGAAAAAGAATTGCTTAAAACAGAATTAAAAAAGTCATATTACGATTTCGGAAAATCAGAATTAGAAACTGCTGAAAAAAGTAATGATAAGATCAAAAGCCAAGCGGCTTATTTAGCGTTTCAAAAAGCAGAAAAATATGGCAATTCAGCAACTGATTTAGAGGAATTGAAAACTAAAAGTAAAGCATTATCTTTTTTCGTTTATAATATCAGAACAAATGTAGAATTTGATGAGCGATATGATTTTTTGGTAAATGAGCGATTTCGGGAAGTAGAAACTATTAATCGAAATTTTAAGAAAATATATTATAACAGAAAAAACTTAGAAAATGTAGATTGTCAAGTTGATATTATTTTTGATCCATTACAAATCGTCAATGATATTCGTGAAAGTTCGAGTTCTCACGCTGCAAAAGTTGCTACAGGATCCAAAATCACAACGAATTCTGATGGCTCTGAATCAGAAACGACTACTTATTCGACGGTAAGAGCAACTCTTTTGAAGAAAACAGAAATTAGAACTTATCAATGGAATGTGAAGGTGCAAGTAACCCCAAAATCTAATAATTGTCAATTAGTTGGTAAAATATTTACTGAAAACGTCAAAGCAAGTTCAACGGAAATAGATGTAACTGGCGATGATAGAGCTATTCCTGCGCATTTATTGAGTTCGAATGACGCTGATATTATTATTGATAGTGAACAAGTTGATTTATTAATAGAAAAAATTTATCAACAAATTGAGCTGATTGTATTATAAATATTGCTGTTAAATAAAAAATAGCTTTATGAACAATTTTCATAAAGCTATTTTTTATTTTAGTAACGAGTAACCAATCTAAAAAGTTGGACAACCAACTGGACCTGTATTCGCTGGAGCATCAAAGAACCAACCTCTATAACTTAATCCGATTTCAAATCCACCATTTGCTTGTGAAGCAATATCTAATTCTGATATATTAATATCATAAGCAGCGGAAAAACTAAATCGATCTATATCAAACTTTGCAATGATGATTTGAGCATCACCAATTCTACGCATCGTTCCTAAATAAAAAGCAGTTTGACCGTAGTCAGGACCATAATCTGGATTAACTCGAAATTTTAATAAACCACCTAGATTATATTCTGCATGTGGCCCTTGAAGAATGACAACACCACGAGGTATTAAAGATAAACCACCAGTTAATGGCACTTCAAATCCACCGTGTACAACCCATTTAGTAAATAAAGTATTTTCAGTATCCTGAAGGAAGCTCATGTTTGGATTATTAAAATGAGAAACAGAAACACCAGCATAAAAACTACTTTTCTGTGTCGGTGCATAACTCCAAGCTAATCCTCCAGCCATATCTAAATACGTGAAATTTTCACGAGTTAGATTTTCACCGCTTGCAATATTTGGATTCAAAATTTGTCCATCATATTGACTATCAAATAGTAGATTTCCAAAATTAACAGCATGTTGTCCTAAACCAATTTGATAACCTGCAGAAAGGTAATGATTTCCTTCTCCAGTTAAATCTTTGTTATAAGATGCTGATAATGCAACTTGTGTATTTCTAAATTCAGAATCACCAGCTTTATCATTATAAACCATCAAACCAACACCTACAAAATCATCTCTTAATACACCTTTCAGAATATTCGCATCCACGGATGCCATCATGGTTGTATATGGAACGGTTACACTTTGCCACTGACTTCTATATTGAGCTACTGCTCGAATATCTTCCACCATCAAACCTGTCAATGCAGGGTTTAAAGTTAATGGTGAATTATAAAACATCGAAAAATGATTGTCTTGTGCTTTCGCAGCAATTCCAATTCCGATTAATAATATTATTGTGAAAATTCTTTTCATCATCTTATAAGTGAAATGAAAATTAAAATGAAAAATAAAACTCTTTACAACGTTTTTTATCATTGAATGATAAATCTACGCACGTATTTAATTTATAATTTCCATTTTAATTTTCATTAATAAATTATTTTATAACGGTTACGTTTCCTGATTTTGTAATTACACTACCAGTTAAAGTACAAGGAGCTTCGACGTAATAGACAAAGACACCAGCATTTACTTTTTCGCCGTTATGTGTTCCATCCCAGCCATTATTTTTCTCTGTTGTTTCGAATACTAATTCACCAGTTCGACTATATACTCTAAATGAATAGATGAAATCAAATGTACTTCCTCTTACATAAAGCACATCATTTAGACCATCATCGTTTGGTGAGAATGCATTTGGTACAACGACTAGATTATCATCGCAATTTGCAACAATTAACATATCAATTGAATCTTGTCCAACACAACCATTTTCAGTATCCGTAATCTGAACATAATAAGTCTGATTACTTGAAAGGGTTACATTCGGAGCATTACAATCGGTACATGAAATACTCAAATTTGGTGTCCAAATGAACGCTAAATCTGGATTCTGTGCATCACTCGTTAAATTAATTGGTGTTGCAACTCCTTCAAATACATTTTGTATTGGTTCAGGAACTATTGTTGTTACGTCGACGACATTTACAGTAATCGTTGCATCATCTGAAGGACAACCAGGAATTGATCCTGTGACTGTATAAGTTGTGGTTTCTCCAACGATCACAATAGGATTGCTAATTGTAGCATCATCTAAACCATCGGCAGGTGACCATAAATAATCTGTTGCAAATCCTTCTACACTAATTTCGGTTGGATCATCTGCACAGACTGTAAATTCTCCATCTTCTAAAGTCGCACTTTCTACCAATACAACCGAAACGGTATCTGTTAATATACAATTACCATTCTGAACGGTCATGATATAATCTGTCGAAACAGTAGGAGAGACAGATGGATTTAATATTGAATTATCGCTAATTGTATTATCTCCTGTCCAGCTAATCGTACCGACACCAGTTCCGTTTAAGTCAACCGTATTTCCAAGACAAGTTCCAATATCATCCCCTGCATTTACAGATTCTGGAGCAACTACATTTATAGTAATTGTATCTTGAATTTGGCAACCTAAAGTTGTTGTCGTTTCTATAATATAATCACTTGTTGTATTCGGAAATACAAACGGATCAGGACAAAATACACAGGAAATATTATCACTTGGAGAGAAAATTGGATTAATGCCAACACTTGCCATTAATTGAGCCGAATCGCCTTCACATATCGTTAAATCGTTTCCTAAAATATCTTGATTTTGATTGACAACTGTTACTTCAATTGAATCTGTATCATAGCAATTCGCTGAAGAATATAAGGTTACATAATAAGTTGTCGTCATGGTTGGACTTGCAAAAGGATTGCTACAACTTTCGTAACATGTTAATCCAGTTTGTGCAGTATCCCAGCTATATTGTAAAACATTAGCACCTCCAGAAGCGAATAGTTGAATGACATCGCCTTCACAAATTGTCGTATCATTACTTGTAGTTACTTGATTCGCTACTTGTTGCAGAACAGTTACGGTTACTTCATCGGTATCCACACAACCTTCTGGCGAAGTTACTGTCAAAGTATAAGTCGTGGTTTGCGTTGGATTTGCAATTGGATTTGCAATCGTTGGATTATCTAAACCTGTAACTGGTGACCATTGATATGTTCCTTCTCCAGAACCGTCTAATTGAACGGCACTTTGTAAACAAACTGTTTTGTCAAGACCTGCATTTGCAGTTGGTGTCAGATTAATTCTAATTGGAACCGAAGTAGTATCAAAACAACCGGATTCTGTACCAACAATCAATTGTATATTATAATCTCCAGAATCTGGATAAGTAAAACTCGTGTTTTCTAAAGTGTCAGTTGACCCTAAATAATCAAAATCCCAATTCCAACTATTGATATTATCATCTGGATAGGAATTTACATTAGTAGAACTACTTTGTAAATTGACTAATTGTGGTGTACAACCCACTAATGGTAAGGCTGAAAAATTTGCTTGAGGATTTCTACCAACAAGTATATCTAAAGTTCCAAAGTTGGAACAATCCGTATTGAATACATGTAATTCTACAGTATAAACACCAGGTGTTGAAAAGAATACACTCGGGAAAGTATCAGTAGAATTAGGAGCAACACCATCAAAACTCCAATAGAAAGAATCTATTTGTAAATTCGAAATAAATGTTGGTGTGAAGTTAATCGTTGCAGTATCACATAAAGTCGTATCTGAAGCTGTAATTTCTGCACTCAAATCATCAACTATTACTGGTAAAGCTGAAGGATAAACTTCAATACAACCTTGAGAACCTTCTAATATCAATAATGGATAGTAGGTACCACCATTTGGATAAGCATAAGTTTCTGTATCTATTGTATCTGTTGTTTGATTAATAACGAAGTTTCCGTCTCCAAAATCCCAAATGTATTTTGAAGTATTATATCCATTTCCTGTAAAAGTAATGGGTACATTTGGACATGCAGTCAACGAAGAAATAGAATAACCACCGTAAGGTCCATCAATATTAATATAGTTTGGTTTGACTAAAGTATCTGTACAGCCATTGATGTCAGTTACAACTAATTGAACATCAAAATTTCCTGATGTTACATAAGTGTACGATGGATTTTGTTGAGAAGATTGACCTAAACCATCTCCAAAATCCCAATCCCAACTTACTGCATTAGTAGAAGAATCACTAAAGGTTGGTACTAATATAGGACAAGAAGCAAAAGTTGTATCTGCTGCAAAATCTGCTTGTGGATTGACAACTTGAACGATATTTGGTAAACAGAAGGTACTATAACAACCAGAAGAATCAGTTACGGTAAGACAAACTGTAAAAACCCCTTCACTCTGATATTGATGAACAGCAACAGTATCATTAGAAGTATTTCCATCTCCGAAATCCCATAAATAACTCATAATTGGTCTGCCTTGTCCATCTGAATTATTAATGAAATTAACATCTTGACCAGCACATACAAAAGTATCTAAAGTTGTAAAAGCTACATTTGGTTTAGAAATTACCATTAAGGTACTATCTGTAAATGTTTTTGTACAACCAAGAGAAGTTGTGGTCGTTAGACTTACTGCAAAAGTATCTTGAGTCAAATAAGTATTAGTCGGATTTTGTAAAGTTGATGTATTACCATTTCCGAAATTCCAAAGCCAATTGGTGATTATTCCATCAGAAGTTGTAGAAGTATCTGTAAACTGTATGACTTCATCAGGACAAGAAAGTTGAGCTACATTTAAGCCTGGATAAACATCATAAACTTGAATCGTATCATTAAAGTTAATCGTATCATTACAACCATTAACATCTGTGATAATCAATCCATAATTTGTATAAATTCCGGCATTTTCAAAAGTAATAGTTGGACTTCCGCTTGAAGAATCTGAAATATTAGCTCCAGGAACATTCCATAAGTAAGTATTTGCATCTGTAGAACTATTTGCAATATTAATATCTAAAGGTGCACAACCACTATCTGAAGAAAAAGTGAAATTAGATATAGGATCGCTAATGATAATCATTTCTGAATAATCATGTGAACATCCTGTCGAGTCATTGAAAGCTGTCAAAGTAACAGAGTAGGTTCCTCTATCTGGAAAAGTAAATACTGGATTTTCTATATTAGAAGTGTCATTTGTAGCGGTAGTAACTCCAAAGTCCCAATGAAGTCTTTCTGCACCAATAGAAGTGCTAAGGAAAGAAAGCGTATATGGTTGATTACAATCTCTACTAAGTGTATAATCTGCTTTTGCAGGTTGTATTTGTATATAACTCAATTTTTCTAATGTAGCGACACAACCATTGTGTTCAGCTAATACTTTAACGTCAAAATATCCTGTATCTTGATAAATATTTGTTGGGTTCGTCGCAACAGAAGTGTTTCCATCACCAAAGTCCCAATTATAAGTATCTGTAAATGTGCTGCTGAGATTAGTAAATATAGCATCATCTTCCACACACAAAACAGTGTCTAATGC
>CAZEOC010000118.1:0-9883 GCA_964513525.1 uncultured Saprospiraceae bacterium
CACATACGCCACAAATTGCAGCTCGTGCCGACAATCACTACTTTGTTTATAAATACGTAGAAGGCGAAACGACGATTTCTGCCGTTAAATTATTAAAGAAAAAAGAACGTATCAAAGAAATTGCAACGATGTTGAGCGGAAACCCACCTTCCGAATTTGCCATGAGCAATGCGAAAGAATTATTGGCAATGTAATTTTAACTATTAGAAAGAAGTCAGAAATCAGACCGCTTTGCTGTCATAAATCAAATAATCGGATACATTTGGAATAGATTTTATCCGACTCATAATGAAATGAACTGATTCTTGAATAATCTAAATTTATATATTAGAATAAAGTCTATTAATCCTATAAGGTTTTTGAAAGCCTTATAGGATTTTTATTTTATAAATTATTCTTGATTCTATTCAACGCAGCTTCAAACTTTTCTAAACTTCCACAAAGCGAAATTCTAATATAACGATTACCATTAGTACCAAAAATAAAGCCTGGCGTAATAAATACTTTAGCATTATATAGTACTTTATCTAACCATTTTTCTACGTTTTCAACTTCTTCTGGGACTTTTGCCCAAACAAATAAACCGACTCCATTTTTATCATATTTCGCTCCTAACAAATCCATAATTTGCCAAGCTAATTGTCGTCTATTAAGATAAACTTCATTTTGTTGTGCATACCAAGATTCATCTAAACTTAATGCTTTGGCTGCTGCCACTTGAACAGGCAATAACATTCCAGAATCCATATTTGATTTGAAACGAAGAACTTCTTGCAAAATATCTGAGCGACCAAATAATCCACCAACTCTCCAACCTGCCATATTATGAGATTTACTCAATGAGTTTAACTCTAAAGCAACTTCTTTTGCGCCTTCAATTGACAAAATACTTGTTGGATTATTATTTAAAACAAAACTATACGGATTGTCATTAATAATCAGAATATTATGACGTTTTCCGAAAGCAATGATTTCTTTAAAAACAGAAATTGAAACATCCGTTCCAGTTGGCATATTTGGATAATTTATCCACATAATTTTCACCTTGGACAAATCATTTTTTTCGATTTCTTCAATATTAGGTTGCCAATTATTCTCTGCTGTAAGATTGTATAAAATAGAAGTTGCTCCTGTCAAATTAGAGACTGCTTGATAAGCAGGATAACCAGGGTTTGGCACTAAAACAGCATCACCTTTTTCCAAAAAAGTCATCGCAATATGCATGATTCCTTCTTTTGAACCAATCAAAGGCAAAATCTCCGTTTCTGAATTTAGCCCAACTTGATAATTTTTTTGATACCAATTAGCAAATGCTTGGCGCAATACCGCTGCACCTCGATAACTTTGATAACCATGAACAGTTGAGGTATTTGCAGTTTCATTTAAAGCATCAATCACATCAGGATGAGGCGGCAAGTCCGGACTTCCGATTCCTAAGTTGATAACTTTTGTTTCACTTGATTGATTCAATTGTTCTATTTCTCTCAATTTTCTGGAGAAATAATATTCTTTGGTTTCGCCTAAACGGCTGGCTGTTTTTATCATTTTTCGTTGTAGAATGAAGCTCCAGCTTCGTTCATTTACTAAATCGATATACGAAGCTGGAGCTTCGCACTACGTTTTTACACAAATTTCTATATTAAACGTCTAAAATGAAATACTTTTGTGCTTCTTTTTATTAGTTAATTTGAATCCTAACAAAATAATGATTAATCATTAAAAATTAATTTCATCATTTGAATATAAAAAATGGCAAAAAACGATTGGCAAACATTAACGAATAAGACTGTTTACGAAAATCCATGGTTAGAAATTCAACATCATGAAGTGATTAATCCGAGTGGAAATGAAGGAATTTATGGCGTTGTACATTTCAAAAATTTAGCAATCGGAATTGTTCCGCTTGATGAAAATGGAAATACTTGGATTGTTGGTCAATATCGTTATCCATTAAAACAATATAGTTGGGAATTACCAGAAGGCGGCGGTCCAATGGAAGATTTTCCTGTAGATTCTGCCAAAAGGGAATTAAAAGAAGAAGTTGGAATTACTGCTGTGAAGTGGACAAAACTTATGGAGATTCATACGTCTAATTCGGTAACCGATGAACATGCAATTGTATTCATCGCTCAAAATTTAACATTTGGAGAAACCGAACATGAGGATACAGAAGATATTGCCATTCGTAAATTACATTTCTCAGAATTAGTAGAAATGGTGATGAATGGAGAAATCACAGATTCTATCACAATCGCTGCGGTTTTGAAATTACAACGGATGATAGATAAAAAAGAATTTGAAATATAAAAGGTGTCAGAAGTCAGATTGTCTTCGACGGTCAGAGGTCAGACCAATCACCAATCACCAATTTTTAAAATGAAAGAAACGATAATAAATTATTTCAAAAGTTTGCAAGATGATATTTGTAAAAGCTTAGAAATAGCAGATGGAGAAGGGAAATTTCAAGAAGACAAATGGGAAAGACCAGGCGGCGGCGGCGGACGTTCTCGGGTTATTTCTGGTAAAATAATAGAAAAAGGTGGCGTAAATTTTTCAGCAGTTCATGGTGCAATGCCAGAGAAAATTGCTCAAAAATTAAATCTATCTGCTCCAGAATTTTTAGCAACTGGTGTTTCTATCGTGCTTCATCCGCACAGTCCGATGATGCCGATTATTCACATGAATGTTCGTTATTTTGAAATGAGTAACGGCACCTGGTGGTTTGGTGGCGGAATTGATTTGACGCCGCATTATGTTGTAGAAGAGGATGCACAATTTTTTCATAATCAATTGAAGGCAACTTGCGATAAACATGATGCAAGTTATTATCCAGAATTCAAGAAATGGGCAGATGATTATTTCTACCTAAAGCACAGAAAAGAAACCCGTGGAATTGGTGGGATTTTCTTTGATAGATTAAGTGGACAAGACGGATTCACAAAAGAAAGTCGATTTGAATTTGTAAAATCCGTAGGAGAACAATTCGCTCCAATTTATACGCATTTTATGACTAAAAATGCAAATCTACCTTTTGATGAAAATCAAGCGACTTGGCAAAAATTACGTCGAGGTCGTTATGTAGAATTCAATTTGGTTTGGGATAAAGGCACAAAATTCGGTTTAGATACAGACGGTAGAACGGAATCTATTTTGATGTCGATGCCACCAGTTGCTAATTGGGTTTATAATTATGAAGCACAGCCAAATAGCGAAGAAGAAAAAACTTTAAGTTTATTAAAAAAAGGAATTAATTGGACTTCTATTTAATTAGGAATGAGAAATTAGGAATTAGGAATTATGAGAGGATAAAAACTGTTTTTTGGGTTTTTATCCTTTTTACTTTATGTCCTAATTTCTGCTTTTCGCAATCTGAGAATTTAAATTTTGGAGGAACAGCAGGATTGACTTTTACTTTTGGAACACAAGTGAATCGCATCGGATTGACGGCTAAAGGTTTTGCGGTTTATAATCAATTTCAATTGAATGGTTCTGCTTCATTTTTTCATAATCTCCAAACTTTTGGAATCAAAAAAGGCGGTTGGGAACATCAAGAAAGTATTGGTTTAATTTTCGGTTATGGCGAAAACCAAATAGATAATTTTGATGCTTTAATAGAAATATTAGGTAACCAAACGAAACGAAAACACAGTTTCGGCTATGCCTATAATTTTTATACCGATGCGAATAAAATGAACCAAAAAACAGGAACATTTTCAGTTCAACTTAATCGACTTTTATTCATTACTGAAAATGATGCTTTTTCGTGGTTTGCCAATGACCGTTATCGAACTGCTGCTGCAACTTTCCGTTATCGAATAGATGAATTTACCTATTTTGAATTACAATCTACGCTTTGGACTGGCGACCCTTTTTATTCTACGATTCAGCCTATTTATAGAAATTATCCAAATCCTTCTGGTTATGAAGATATGACGGGTTCTCGGTTTACAGAAAATTCACACGGAATTTTAGCCGCTCGAATCATTCGACTGCTACCTTATCAACAGCAAGTTTCTATGAATATTGGAATTGATGCAGAACAAATTCGACATACTTTACAAAATCGATTAATTCACGATTTGCCTTTTATTCCCAAAAGTTTAAATCCACCTCGTCAGCCACATATTCCGATGATTGCCAATGATGGACAACCTTATTTATTTCAAGAAGGACAAACCATTCGACCGAGTCGTTTTTGGTTTAATTTGAATATGAATGCACCTAATTTTTATTAAACCGCTTGTGAACCGCAGAATTTCAAACGCTGAATTACGAATGTCGAAGTTTCATCTACTTCATCGTGAAAATGATTCAATTCGTAATAGTTTGATTTTTCATGAAACAATTCGTAAAACTTCGTAATTCAATATTCGAAATTCATCTGTTCTGCGGTTCAAATTTAGCTATAAACCGTAATCACTAATTTCCTTCGAGTTGAGTAATTTCTGAATTCACACAAATAAACGCCTTGCCAAATTCCTAAATTAAATCGTCCGTTTGTAATCGGAATAGAAACCGATGTACCGACTAATGCAGTTTTGATATGCGCTGGCATATCATCCGAACCTTCTATCGTATGTTTTAGAAAAGGTAAATTTTCTGGAACGATTTGATTAAAAATAGATTCAAAATCTACTCGAACATCGCTATCAGCATTTTCATTAATCGTCAAACCTGCCGAAGTATGTTTGATGAATACATTTACTAAACCAATATTGGGCATTTCCTCGATTGCTTTCGCAATATGATTCGTAATAATATGATAACCTCGTGGATAATTTGGTAAAGTGATTTCGTATTGTTGTATCATTTTTTTTAATTTCTCGTTACTTAATAATATTAGTTATACCTCAGAAGTCGGAAAATTCTGTTTCAAATATACCTCTTCATCTTACTTATAAGAGCGAAACAATTTGATTCCTGAATTCTACTAAATAGCAAAAAAGAATAATGCTAATAATCGTACTCACTAATTGAAAATCTTACAAAGTAAATCACTTATTTATTCCCTAAATTCAATTTTAAAATTTTAACAGATTAAATAATTTTAATTAAAAAATAGATGTATCTGTGAAATTTTATTATTTCATTGTACTATTGTAAAAATCATTACAAATTACGAATTTCGGATTTGACTAATCATTCATATAATAACGATTTTAAGCGATTTTGTTAAAAAACCGTCTTTAATCTACGATGCATAATTACTCAAACTTTGTCGTTCGAAATTAAAATAATCATGGAAATTCAACACAAAAGGTATCAGAAAATATTAGTCGCTAATCGTGGCGAAATTGCTATACGAATTCTACGTGCAGCATCGGAATTAGAACTACGAACTGTTGCTATTTATACGTATGAAGATAGATATTCTTTACACAGATATAAGGCAGATGAAGCGTATCAAATTGGAGAAGAAGACGACCCCTTAAAACCATATTTGGATATTGAGGAGATTATTAGAACTGCTAAAAAACATGGTGTAGAAGCAATTCACCCAGGTTATGGTTTCCTTTCGGAAAATGTCAACTTTGCTCGTCGATGTAAAGAGGAAGGAATTGTCTTCATTGGTCCTACGCATGAAGTGATGGATAAGTTAGGCGATAAAGTAGCGGCTAAAAAAATCGCTCGAGAATGTGATGTGCCTTTAATCGAAGATAGTCAGAAAGATTTAGATACGATTGAGATTGCATTAGCAGAAGCAGAACGTATCGGTTATCCGATTATGGTAAAAGCGGCTTCTGGTGGCGGCGGAAGAGGAATGCGAGTTGTTAGAAATGCCGCAGCTTTAGAGAAAGCATACAATGAAGCAAGAGGAGAAGCCAAAACTGCTTTTGGTGATGATACTGTTTTCTTGGAACGTTATGTTGAGAATCCAAAACATATTGAAGTCCAACTTTTGGGAGATAATTATGGAAATTTGGTGCATTTGTACGAACGTGATTGTTCGGTACAGCGTCGTTTCCAGAAAGTAGTAGAAGTTGCTCCAGCAATTAATCTACTTGATGCTACCAAAGAAAAATTATATGATTATGCTTTAAAACTTGGTAATCATGTAGGTTATACTAATGCTGGAACAGTAGAGTTTTTGGTTGATGCAGAAGAAAATATTTTCTTCATTGAGGTAAATCCTCGTATTCAAGTAGAACATACAATTACAGAAGAAATTACAGGAATTGATATCGTTCGTTCTCAGATTTTGATTTCGATGGGTTATGAATTAGCTCATAAAACAATTTATATTAAAAAACAAGAAGACATTACTATCAGTGGTGTTGCGATACAATGTCGTGTAACAACAGAAGTGCCAAGTGATGATTTCAAACCAGATTATGGTCGAATCATTGCTTACAGAAGTGCAAGTGGTTTTGGTATTCGTTTGGATGCAGGTTCTGCTTATGCTGATGCTAAAATCTCTCCTTATTTTGATTCTTTATTAGTAAAAGTAACAGCTTGGGGAAGAACTTTAGAAGGGGCAAGTGAACGTTTACACCGTGCATTGAGAGAATTCCGTGTACGTGGTGTTCAGACCAACATTGGTTATTTAGCCAATTTATTACGTCACCCGACATTCTATAAAGGTCAAGCAACCGTAGGATTTATTAAAGAAAATCCACAGTTGATGAATGTACCGAGGGTACAAGATAGAGGAACAAAAACTTTGCGATATTTAGCAGATGTAATTGTTAATGGTAATCCAGATGTTAAATTCATTGACGAACGCAAAACGTTCAGAACACCATTAAAACCATCAAGAAGAGGTAAAGCTTATACTAAAGGAACAAAAGACTTATTGACAGAATTGGGACCAGATGGCTTTGCAAAATGGTTGAAATCTGAAAAGAAAATTCAATATACAGATACTACTTTCAGAGATGCACATCAATCTCTTTTAGCGACTCGTATGAGAACCGTAGATATGATGGAAGTTGCAGAAAGTTATGCTAAGAATCATCCGAATATCTTCTCTATGGAAGTTTGGGGCGGAGCGACTTTCGATGTTTGTTTGCGATTTTTGAATGAAGACCCTTGGAAACGTTTGGCATTATTGCGAGAAGCAATGCCGAATACTTTGATGCAAATGTTATTGCGTGGTTCTAATGCAGTAGGTTATGCCGCTTATCCAGATAATTTGGTGGTAAAATTCATCGAAAAAGCAGCAGAAACTGGAATTGATGTTTTCCGTGTTTTTGATTCTTTGAATTGGGTAGAAGCCATGAAAGTTAGTATCAAAACGATTCGTGAAAATACCAACTCATTAGCGGAAGCTTGTATTTGTTACACTGGAGATATTACAAATCCAGAACGTACAAAATATAATTTACAATACTATATCGACTTAGCGAAACGCTTAGAAGATGCTGGTGCACATATTATTGGAATTAAAGATATGGCTGGTTTATTAAAACCTCGTGCCGCTGAAATCTTGATTCCTGCATTGCGTGAAGCAGTTGATTTACCATTACACTTACATACACACGATACGTCTTCAATTCAGTCTGCGACTTATTTGAAAGCGATAGAATCAGGTGTCAATGTGGTTGATTTAGCAATCGGTTCTATGTCAGGTTTGACTTCACAACCGAACTTCAACTCTGTAGTAGCTATGATGGAAGGTCACGAGCGAGAAAATCCAATGGATTTGCAGAGTTTGAATAACTTCTCTAATTATTGGGAAGCAGTTCGAGAATATTATTATCCATTTGAGTCTGAACTTAGAAGTGGAACAGCAGAAGTTTATAATAATGAAATTCCTGGTGGACAATATTCTAATTTACGCCCGCAAGCGAGAGGTTTGGGCTTAGAAGACCAATTTGAAACGATTAAAACAAATTACCGAATTGTAAATGATATGTTTGGTGATTTAGTGAAAGTTACGCCGTCTTCAAAGGTTGTTGGAGATATGGCAATGTTCATGACTGCAAATGGTTTGACAGCAGAAGATGTATTAGAAAGAGGTGGAAATTTAGCTTTTCCAGATAGTGTAAAGGCTTTATTCCGTGGAGATTTAGGACAACCAGAAGGTGGATTTCCTAAGCATTTACAAAGCTTAATCTTAAAAGATGAAAAAGCTTATACAGAAAGACCAAATGCACATTTAGCACCAATTGACTTTGAGGCAGAAATGGCTGCATTCCAAGAAGAATTTGGGGAATATGTAACCGAAACTGACTTTTTATCTTTCAAATTATATCCAAAAGTTTTCCGTAAGTATCACGAGCATTTAGTGGAATACGGAGAAGCGAGAAATATTCCAACTTTAGCCTTTTTCTACGGTCTGAAACCGAATGAAGAAGTGATGGTTCAGATTGAAGGTGGTAAAAAAGTGATTGTTCAGTTCTTGAATATGACGGTACCAAATTCATCGGGACAACGAGTTGTATTCTTTAGATTGAATGGTCAAACTCGTTCAATTATTGTAAAAGATAACAATGTTGCCGTTACGAAAGTAGCGAATGTAAAAGCGACAAAAGACAACGAAGTTGGTTCGCCATTACAAGGGAATTTATCAAAAATCTTAGTCAAAGCAGGTGATAAAATTGAAGCTAATCAGCCTTTATTTATCATTGAAGCAATGAAAATGGAAAGTACGATTACAGCGCCGATGGCTGGAACGGTTTCTAAAGTTCATTTGACAGAAAGAACTTTGGTAGAACAAGATGATTTGGTTATTGAATTGTCGTAATGGGAATACATATTTGACAGATTAAACAAATAAATATAGATTTTTTGCCGCTCGATACTTTTTTAGTATTGAGCGGTTTTTTATTCTTAATTATCTAATTAATTTCTGACTTAATAAAAATTCATCTAAACTTAAAAGAAAAAAGATGGATTATAAACTCAAATTTCCTTGTAGTATTTGTGGTGAAGTACATAAATTATTGCCAACTATTGAACATCCTCAACCCGATATTTTGAGAAATATTCCATTACATGAAATCAAAAAAAGAGTATACTCAAATCATTTTTTACACATCATTGATAAGTCTATTGTTTTCATAAAAGGAAAAATAAAATTGGAATTGATAGAAGATGATTTTGAATTAAATTTAATCGTTTGGGTTCGCATTGAAAATTTTAAAGAGCAAGTTAAAGTCTTTAAAAAGAATACACTGAATTATATCATGAACGGAGTTTTGGAGAATGATTTATATTTATATCCAAATACAAAAGGAAGTGAAGTGAAAGTTATTTTTCAGCACTCAGAGTTAACTAAATTACCAGAGATTACAATTGAAACAACAAATAATGAGGATTTTCTTAATGAATGGATTTTTGGTCTGCCTAAATCAAAATTGATTAGATTTTGGGAAAATACAAATCACAATCTTTAGGTTTATCCATAAAAAACAGGCTTTTTAATAAAAATCAAATGTATCATTATTAATAAAATAAAGGCAAACAAAGGTAAGCGAAATAAGACTTTAGAAAGTAAGTTGTCGATTTTGTATAATCGAATTTGAAAATAGGTAAAAACAGCAATCGCAAAACCAAACCAACCAACAATCGGCTCAAAAAAGTAATGCGTTTCAGGTCCAGCCCAACCTCTCCAACTCATTTGATGCCACAATGCTTTTTCCATTCCATAAGGATTTCCAAAGTTTGAAATCGCTAAATATATTAAATATCCAACAAGCAAAAAATTAATGCCCAAAGTGACTTTTGAGAATAAACTCCAATTATAAGTTTGCTTTTTTAATTGCTTCGTAATAAAATAACAAATTGTTATTACTGCCAAAGCATAAACGGGAATTATCGGAAAACTCAATGCTGCAAAACCTCTCAAACCTTGCAGCATGATTATATAAATAGCAAAGCTAAAAATTGCTGTGAAGCTTAGGAAAGTAAGTAGATTTTTTAGTTTTTGTTGTTTGACTTG
>CAZEOC010000119.1:0-9855 GCA_964513525.1 uncultured Saprospiraceae bacterium
CCATTGGTTATTATTTATTCTTAAAAGATTAAAAATTAAAAGTAAGGAATTTTAAAGGAAATTATTGATAATTAGTTTTGCCCAAACAAAAAAACAGTCAACCAAAATAAATTGATTGACTGTTTCTATATTAAACTTGTAATTAAAAATTACCAAGCTAAATCATCTTCGATTTTTTCAACAGATGGAGTCGCTTCTTCTTCAACTACTTCTGTTTTAACTTCAACTTCTTCTGTTACAGTTGTTTCTACGACATCTGCTTTCGGAGTTTCTGTTACTTGTGCTTCTTCCTCTTTTCGTGCTAAGTATTCTTCATGACGACGAGTATATTCATCATAATCGTAATCAGGCATCAAATCATTTTTAACATGATTAACCGTTTCGTTCAATCCTTCCATGAAACGATTGAAATCTTCTTTGTATAAAAAGATTTTATGTCTCTCGTATCCACCATCTTCAAAACGTTTTTTACTTTCCGTGATTGTTAAGTAATAATCATTTCCTCTCGTTTCCTTCACATCAAAAAAGTAAGTTCTTCGCTTTCCAGCACGTACTGTTTTTGAATATACACTATCGTATTTACGTTGACTCCTCTCTGACACTTCCTATCTATTTAATGAAAAAATAATTATCAACTACTGCAAAAATAGCTATTTGTCTAAAACTTCAAAAGATTTCTAAAATTTATTTTGTTTTATCGTGTTGATGTACGGCTGTGTTGTTGTGTTACTGTTTATTTGATTGAATATTAGTGTATAAAACATATCCTTGTTTTAGATGATATTAATTCCAATTCTGTGATTAATCAATACGTTAAGCCTAAAATCAAAAATGCCAATCAGAAAACAACTTCACAAGTAGAATTATTATTTTGATGCGTTTGCCTTTACATTAATAGGATTGCTATAAAGAATCATTTATTTTTTTTAACTTGAAGCATTAAAATAGTTATTATTAAAAAATACCAAAAACAGAAATTAACTTATGGCAAATGGTAAACTAAGAAACGCTTTACAAGAAGCATTAGATAGTTTGAAAGAAGCGGGAAAAGATTTGAGCTCAATTGAAGTAACGACGCTTTCTGGAGATGTGAAACAAATCTTTAATGGAGAAAAAATTGATTTGAAAAATGCAGTTAATAAATTGCAAGATGGTTCAACTTCAGGAAAAGTAGAATTAGTGGCACATACACATGTTGCTTTCGACCAAGATTCAGTACTTTTTGTTAGTAATAAAGCTTTAGATAAGCATAGTTCGATTTATGAACTACACAAAGAAGCGGTTATTTCTGCACAAGACGCTCGTCGTTCTTTTATCACTTTTATTGGTGAGTTTTTAGGAAACGAAGCGTAAAATATCGAATAATGGATTACGAATCATGAATACCGAAGTAGATTAAACTTCAATATTAAGTGATTCGTAATTCGATATTTGTTATTCATTTAAAGATGGATTTTCTAACAGAATTAACACAACGAGCAAATAATATTAATCGAATACAATCGGATAAGATTGATATTGATGCTTTGCAACCATTGATTGATTTAGGCTATTTAGAATTAGCTGCCGCAAATCCCGAGCATCCAAATCGGATTGATGCAATCACAACAGCAGTAAAACAATTTCGGAAAGAATGTGAAGCAGAGCATTATCTTTCTAAACGATATTCATTTTTACCATTCGAGTATAATAATTATCATATTTATGCTTTTTCTCTAAATGAAATTGAACAAAATTTCATTCAAAAAACAGTAAGTTTTGATGGTGATTTCTCTATTCAATTTATTCCAAATATTGGCGAATTGAGTTTAACTTCTCGTATTATTCATTATCGCTTACAATTGTTTGGTTTATTTCCTGCGGATAAAATTAATACGCCTTTTTCGGCTTTTTCTTTAGAAAAATTACATTGGATTAAATCCTTTTTTGAATGGCAAATTGATGATTTGACGTTATTGAATCAAATTGGAGATATTGAAGTGTTGATTTCAGCGATTCACTCAGAATTAAGTAATGGTAAGATATCGGATAAGTTTATTTATCTTTTCAAAGATGGACGATTCAACCTTACTGTTTTACAACATCCGCCTGAAGTTGTAAAACAATATTATGATTTTATCGCTCGATTATTTCAAATGCATTTGTGGGCGAATGGTTTATATCATGGAAAAATTGATGGAAAAGTTTTAGATAATGATGACCGTTATTCTACCAAAAGTGCGATTAAAGAATTGGTTCGATTTATTAATAAAACAACAGAACGAAATCTGAAAGTCAGTCAACTTTATGGCAAAACATCTTTGCGTGAAAATACTTACTTTTTAAATGTAATTGATTTGTTGAATGAAACGAAATCAATGCAAGAAGAAACAGAAGCAACTTCTATCGCCGAGGTTGTAGAAGATAATCGGAAGTTGAAAAAATTATTATTTGATGAGAATGAGCAATTAGCCGAACCAGTTAAAGAGCAAGTTGAAGAACGGAAAGTAAGTTTTTGGACAAAGAATCGACGCTTTTATTTTGGTGTGAAACAGGTTATTAAAACAATCGGCAGTAGTATCAAACGATTTTTTAGGCGATTAGGAAATTTCCTTAAAAGAGCATTCAATCTTTTTAAACGAATTGCCGTTTTAGTATTTAAAGAAATCAAAGAAGGTATAAAAATCTTTTTGCATGGCATGAAATTTCTTTTAGGCAAACGAATTATTAAAACCTCAATAGATACGGAATCAAACGCAATTGTTTCAAAATATGATTTAGATTTTGATGCTAAACTTTTTGTAAGCGAAACTGCGGATAGTAAATCAATAAAGGAACATATTGAAAAGTGCAAAAATCAAGTGAATGCTTTAGACATTAGTTTGATTGTAACTGCAAATATTCTACGTTGGGCATTGATTATTTCTACTTCCAGTATTTCTTGGACACAGTTATTATTAATATTAGCAAAAAGGTCTAAAAAAATACTATTAAAAAAAGTAAAGCGTTTTCAACTACCAGATGGGTTAATTTCATAATTAAATAAGGATTTATCAATCCAAAATTTGAATTTTAATTCCCAATCTGAAACAAAAATAAATTGTATATCAAAATAATTATGAATTTTTGCCAGTACAATTAGTAAATTTTTTCAAAAATATGTACTTTTATCTAAAGAATAGTTTTTAAAAGTACAGTTGCTTTTTTTTTCTGATTTATAATACACTGTAAATAAAACACCTAACATATATTGAATTTCTATTTTTTATAACTGATTGATAATGAAAAAGTAAGATTATTAATCTGTGGCATGAAATTCGTGAAATACTTATTGGCAAATTAGATTTTCTTCAAACGAATACAATTTCCTTCCATTCGTTTTCCAATCTATTAGAAGACTAAACTTGCCCTTTTTATATGATATGCAAAAAATACTCAATAGCATGAAATATAGTTTATTAATTATAGCTTTAATTGCCTTGTCTTGTAATCCTGAACGGTTATTATCACAGGGTTGTGGTACAGAGGTAACAGATCAAACCGAAGCGTTTTTAGAAAAGCATTTAAAGCAAATGAATGCCTTTGATGGTGCATTGACAAGAGGAATTAGAGATTTTCCTTTGAAAGTTCACATCATTCGTCGTAGTGACGGAACTGGCGGAATGGGTTTGTTTAGTTTGAAAGCTGCAATCAATAATTTGAATAGACATTATATTAATGCGAATGTCCGCTTTGTGATTTTGGATGATATTCATTACATAGATGAGGATGAATCATATGATTTTGATACAGAATTTGAAGAAGATTTTTGTACAGAATATGATGAACCTAATGTGATTAATATTTACTTCTTTAATTCAATTCGTACAGGAATGTATACACTTTGTGGATATGCTTATTTTCCAGAAGGAGAAGACAGAGTATTAATGACAAATGCTTGTGCAATGAACGGAAGTACATTACCACATGAATTTGGTCATTATTTCATGTTATACCATACACACGGTAAAAGTAATACGGGCTCAACGGATGAATTAGTTGATAGAACGAATTGTTCAATTGCTGGAGATAAAGTATGTGATACACCACCAGATCCAAACTTATCAGGGAAAGTTACTGATGAATGTAGTTATACAGGTTCTGGTAGAGATAGAAACGGAATGCCTTATACGCCAGATACATATAATATGATGTCTTATGCACCAAAACCTTGTCGTCAGAAGTTTACAAGGGGACAATATGCAAGAATCAATTATACTGCGGTAAATCATAGAAGTTATTTACGTTTTCCACCTGCTCGTCCAAAAGCAGAAGTTGGAGAAGACCCTAATGTTACACTTTCTGGAGAATTAATCTTAGAAGTGGCTGGACAACGTATTGAAACGGAATTAGATGGTAATTTATATAAGAGTACAGATGGTTATTATTCAGGTACGAACTATAATTTATCAATTATCAATAATGAACCAGCTTATGTTTATGTAATTGGTTCAAACTTGACGAAACAAACGAATGTTTTATTTCCTTTAGAAAATCAATCTGCCTTATTATCTGAAAGAGGTCAGCGTGTTGCGATTCCTGGTGGTAACTATATGTTCCAAATGGATGACACTAAAGGAATGGATTATTTGATGGTTTTATATTCTAAGAAACCATTAGAAATAGAGCAAATTAATACAAAAATGCGTTTTGAAGAAGGAACGTTTACGCAACGTTTGTACAAAGTATTAGGAGAATCTGTAGTGCCTTTAGATCATATTAATTATGGTAAAGATGGTCGTTTACAATTTTCTGCTAATTCAAGTGCTTATACTGTTGTTCCAATTATTGTTGAGATGAAGCATCTTTAGAATTAATGGTCATTAAATAGTCTGATAGTCTTCAAAACTAAAGAAAATTAACATAATCGTATTTTTTTTAATATGTTTTGTTAAAAAATGAAGATTCGGAACAGTTTTTTCTTTGTAGTAATTATTGCTAATACGAATTATAATAAAATCTTATAAATATGAATCGATATAAAATTTTACCAATCTTATCATTTCTGATAGTATTCCTTTTCAGTGCGATGGATGCACAATCTCAATGTGTAAGTGGAGACTGTGAAAATGGTTTTGGTACTTGGGAATGGCCTAATGGAACGATTTATAAAGGAGAGTTCAAGAATAAGGCAAGAAATGGTTATGGCTATTATCTATTTGAAAATGGAGATGTTTATGTAGGTGAATGGCAAAATAACGAACGTCATGGTTATGGTGTTTACTATTTTTCTAATCACAACTCTCATAAACGTTATTCAGGAGAATGGAGAGCTGGTCAACGTTCAGGAATGGGAATTTTGCATTATAATGATGCGAAAATTTCACCTCGATTCGGTGTCTGGAATGATGGTGAATTTAAGCATAAATACAATGATTTAGGTTGTATTGAAGGTGATTGTTATAAAGGTTTCGGTGTATACGTTTGGGATGATGGCGCAAGATATGAAGGAAACTTCGTACAAGGAAAGCGTAATGGCGAAGGTGTATATTATTATGCAAAAGGTTCTAAATATATCGGAACACAAGAAAACGATAGAAGACACGGTTGGGGAACTTATTACTATTCAAGCGGAAGTAAATATGTAGGCGAATGGGTTTATGAAACTAAAGAAGGTAGAGGTACTTTCTATTCAAAAGGTCAAATTGCTGAAAAGTGTATTTATGTTGCTGGAAAATGTTCTAAGCCACAAACGGACAATCCGACTGATAAGACACCGCCAATGATTACGATTGTACATCCAGAAGTTATTGCTTTACGTAATGGTGGACCTCGTGTAGTGGTAAGACAACAGATGATTACTGTAGAAGGAAAGGCAAAAGATAAAAGTGGAATAAAAGAGGTTCGTACAAGTGGATCAATTTCAAAATTATCATTAATAGATAAACAAACAACTCAATTTGAAGGAAAAGTATCTTTAGCTGTTGGTCAAAATAGGTTTTGGGTAGAAGCAACAGATAACGCTGGAAATAAGGTTAAAGAAGAATTTGAAATTATTTATAAGCCAACAGTGACCGTAGCGGTAATAGATGATGGAACTGGATCTAATACAACGAAAAATCCAGTTATACCAGAACCAGAACCAATCTCAGAAAAAAGAACAGCTTTAGTAATTGGAAATGCCTCTTATTCAGGTGTTCCTTCTTTAAGAAATCCTAAGAATGATGCTATCGCAATGGCAGCTCAATTACAGAATTTGGATTTCGAAGTGGAATTAATAACAAATGCTTCTGAAAAAGAAATGATTATAGCAATTCGTGAATTCGGAGAACGTTTGAAAGTAAATAAAGGCGTTGGTTTATTTTACTATGCTGGTCATGGTTTGCAATTGAATGGAGAGAATTATTTAGTACCAATTGATGCTGAAATTAATAAATCAAGTGATATTGAATTAGAATCTGTTCGTTTAAAGAGAGCTTTGAATGAATTAGAGTTTGCTGATAATAGAATGAATATTGTTATTTTAGATGCTTGTAGAGATAATCCTTATCCTGCTGAGGTTAGAAGTGTTTCAGGTTCAGGGTTAGACCAAACATCGGCACCTAAAGGTACTTATATTGCTTATTCAACTTCTCCAGGGAAAGCAGCTTCTGATGGAAGTGGCGAACATGGGTTATATACAGAAATGTTGTTAAGAGCTTTACAAGAATCAAAAGGACAAAAATTAGAAGACGTATTTAAAACGGTACGAAAATATGTTTTGGATAGTTCGGAAGGTTTACAAAATCCTTGGGAGAATTCTTCAATTATCGGTGACTTCTACTTTAAGTATTAATCACGAAATAAAAAATTATCGATTCAAAAAAAGCCATTTCGAAATATTCGGAATGGCTTTTTTGTATTTATTACCTTGACTTGAAATGATATTTTCCAAAATCTCATTCAAACAATCAAAAGCTTAATTCATTTGCTCAATTATCCTTTCTAAACATTGTAGCTTTTTTTCTACGACCTTTAATAATAAATTTATTACTCAATTTAATCAATCTTAATTTATTAATAATTAACCCTATTAATAAGTTAAGCTTATAAAATACTTATAATCATGAGTAAAATTTATTCAATCGCCTTAGTATTACTTTTTATTAATAGTGGAATCAATCTAAATGCACAAACGTGGCAATATAAATTGTCAAATTCAAGTACATTCACCAAAGACATAGCAATTACAACTGTTGATAATGGTTATTTATATCATGGTGCAAATAATAATTTTATTAAGTTGGATCAATTAGGAACTGTAGTTAGAGTACTACCAAATAGTACAAATGGTGCATTTTCATGTCCTACAAAAATTGAAGTAAGTAGTACAGGTTACGTAATTAGTTCTTCTGCTGCTCAACTCAGAAAGATAGACTTTGATGGAAATACGCTATGGAATTTTAGTGTGCCGACTGCGATAATTACACCTCAAGCAATTCAAAAAAGGTTACCAACCTTCTTGAGTGATAATGGAAATTATTATTTCACAGGAACAGACGATTTATTTGTACTTGATGGAATAGATGGTTCTATTATTAGCCAATATTCACTTGGTGGAAATTATGCTTGTGCAACAATCAGAAAAGATAATAACAATTATTGCATATTGGCAGAAAATCTAAGTGGCGGTTATGAAATTATTCAAATGGATAATTCGGGAACAATTCTAAGTACGATGAGCATCAATATGATAGCTTATGATATGATTGTTACAGCAGATGGTTTTTTTGTAGTTGGAACGGATAATGGTAATATGACCATGAAGTTAATGGATAGAAACGGAACTGAATTATTATCTCAAAATTATGGTTTAGGAATACTTTATTCTATTGTTCAAAAAAATCAAGATTTAGTAGCTGCAGGTAGTAATGGAAATAATGGTAAATTAATAAAATTGAATACTGGAGGAACGGCAATCTGGAATAAAACTTATGATAATGTAATCACTTCAAATTCAAGAACTCGTTTGATAAATGATACTGCAACTGATGGTTTCTTATTAGCCTCAACTTCTCATATATTGAAAACAGATAGGAATGGAAATATTAATACACCCGAGCAGGATTTATATGATAATGGTTCCGCTATTCTTGATATTAATAATATTAAGGCATTAATCAATGCAGATGGTTCTATTTTTTGGGATAAAAATAAAGCTTATTTTAAGACTAAGGATACAGATGTTAGTTCAATTTTTGCAGGAAATTTCTGGATTGGCGGTTATGATGATGCCATGAATTTAAAATTAGCTGCTGGAACGTATAGTTCAATAGATACTGATTATCGTCCTGGATTTGATGGTTGTAATTATCAAAATATGGATAAAGTTTGGAAAATTTCAAAAGCAGAGATAAAAAAACTACGAAGAGATTTTGAAGATAATGGCGTGATTGATGGTATTGTACCGAATGATATTTTGACATATCCTGCGAATAGTAATCCAAACGCTATTGGATTTATGGGAGAATATATCCCTATAGGAGGAACAACTTATCTACAATTTTTTGATAGAAATGGTGATGCTGCTTATAATGTATTTGATGGAGATTATCCAATGATTGAAGGTGATATGCAATTGACTTGGTTGATGCATGACAATGATATACATGCGCAATCGCAAGGTGATCCGTTAGAAATTACACTGGTTTGTAGACTATATGCTTATGAATGTGGTGGAAATGATTTGATTAATAATACTGTATTTCAATCTTATCAAATTAGAAATGAATCTATAGAATTATTGGATTCTGTATATGGTGGAATGTGGTTAGATGGTGATTTGGGCTGTCCACTTGATGATTATATCGGTTCTATTCCCAATAAAAATAGTTTTTATTATTACAATGAAGATGCGGTAGATGGTTTACCTGATGGAACCTGTTCTGGCACAGCTTCTTATACTGGTATTTCTCCTGTGCAGTCCATCACTTATCTAAATAAACCTTTGGATTATTTCACCTACTATTATAGGTCTGATTTAGCACCAAATCCAGGAATGGCTGGCTCACAAATAGCAGAAGAATATTTTAATCTTTTGACAGGAACATGGAGAGATGGCACCCCTTTTACTTTTGGTGGAAATGGTTATGGAGGAACAATGCCAACAAGTCATGTTTTTTCAGGAAATCCAACAGTTTCAGGAGATTGGGCTTTATCTAATGTTGGTGGAACAGGAATAGATTTAAGAACTATAGGTTCAGCAGGCTTTGGTCAAATGCTACCTGGAGAAATAACGGAATTGGATATTGCTTATTCATTACACAGAAATCTTCCTTCACATACACCAAATAGTAATGACCTTAGTAGTAATATTGATGATATTCAATCACTTTATGATACTGATGCATTGAACTGGGATGTTTATTTAGGTGCGAATAATGAATTGATAATTGGTCAAACATTAACATTAACTGCAAGTCTTGAAGGAAATACTTCTGCTGGAAATTATACTTACTTATGGTCAACAGGAGCAACAACTCCAAGTATTACAGCAATTTCGCCAATTACTTATGCTGTAACCGTTACTAATACAGTGACAGGTTGTAGCAAGACAGATGAGATAAAAGTAAAATTTGTAACTTCTACAATAGAAAACTTTAATGAAATTGATAAGATAGAAATTTTCCCAAATCCAGCAACGGATTTAATAACTATTGATGCGACCAGTTTAAAAAGTCAAAGTTTACATATTCAAATCATAGATATAACAGGAAAAGTTGTGAAAAATCAGCATTTTAATAATACGGATTTAATGCAAATAGATATATCGAATATTTCTGCTGGAGTTTACTTCTTGAAGTTTAATAACGAAGCAGCTGAAAAAATTGGTTTTAAGAAAATTGTGATTGTAGATTA
>CAZEOC010000120.1:0-9811 GCA_964513525.1 uncultured Saprospiraceae bacterium
CATAATCTAAAACTCTGTGGAAAACCAAATCAGAGGATTGAGCAATTCCTAATTCCATTCTCTTTTGTGTCAAAAAAGTATAGGTTTGAGCAGCTAAATTTACTTCTCGTTCTAATCCCGCTATTTTTCTTTGCTTATCTGGAAACTTTCTAAGTTTTGAGTTAATATTTTCAATTGAAGATTCGATTTGAACTCGCTGACCTGTAATATTACTAAGTTTCTTTTGAATAGTTTTAACCAAAAAGCTTCTTAAATCACTAATTTTCTGTTGGACATTTTGAACCTCAGAACTGGTTTGTGTATAGTCTTGTAATAAATCTTCTCTTTTTAATTCTAATCCTTTTAATTTAATAAAAGCATCTTCAAAAACCTTATCACTAATAGTTTTAAAATTGGGTGAGAAATCGGATATATTACTTTCTGTCATTAAGAATTCCAAAACTGCATTGAGTTCTACTTCTTGAACCTCAAAATCCACTAAACGCAAATCTAAAGCTGTTAATTCTTTTAGTGTTGCATCCGTTTCTTGGTTCATATTAACCAATTTTTCGCTTTGTTTATACAAAGCTAAATTCCCTTCTGCATCTCTTAATCTACGTTCAACTCTATCAATTTCAGCATTTACAAAGTTTAAAGTATTTGAATTTTCACTACTTTTTAATTCTCGTGCTTGTTCTATATAAGTATCAATAAAAGTATTACAAAATAATGCAGCCTTTTCAGGTATTTCATCTTTTACATATACTTTTATAATGGTAATTTCCTTATCAATTGGCTTGATGAATAAATTTTCACTATTGACTGTTTCTATTAAATCATCCATAGAAAGCAACTCAAAAGCGAATCTATCACCAGGCTGAATATTATCAGATTTTTCAGCCCAATATTCCTCATTTTTCTTTAGTTTGAAAGAGAGTATTTCATTTTCAAATTCTTGATTAAAATCTATTTTTGTTAATTCAGTTTCAGATTGTATTAATACAAAATGATTATCTCCTTTATATTCTAAGATATATTCTTTACCAAAAGCAGATTCATCTAATGCTTTATATTCTACTTTGAAAGGGGAATCATAGTATAATTGAGATTTTCGGATTTTACCGATTCTGTAATAACGAACATCAAAATCTAATTTTCGGAATGTTCTTTCTTTGATTGTACGAGTTTTGAGTAATTCGACTTCGGTAAGAAATATACTTGAGAGGCTTTTTTTCGGACCACCTTCTTCATTAAATAAATAGAAATTACTAATTCCAAAATCACGATTATCAATCATCATTGAGGCATCAGTTTGATATACGGGATTAGAGTATGTAGCAACTCTGCGGGCTACAAATATAGCGACCACAACGATTCCTATCAGTATTGGCGAACCCTTTATTACTGGTTCTATTAATGTCTTAAATTCTTTATTAAGATTCAAATTAACTATTAACTATTAGTTATAAATTCTATTTATGTTACAAATATGGTATTATTAATACAAAGTATCAACCTCTAAATACAGAAAATATAACTGCAACACTTGTCAACACACCCGCAATTGGTGTCAATTTCCCTAAGATGATATCAAATCGTTTCATTTTAGAAGGAGGAATATATATCAAATCATCAGGTTTTAATACAAAATTTTGATCCAAAAGACTTTCAAATTTCATTAGGTTGACTGTAACTTCTTCTTTAGTTCCATTTTCTAAAGTTCTAATCACTTTCACTTCATCGGATTTAGCATATTCAGTTAATCCCTGAGCTTGTGCAATCATTGTAACTAAAGTAATAGGATCGTTATTTATTTGGTATCTTCCAGGTGCTTTCACTTCACCCAATAAAGTTATGAAATGATTTAAAACTCTTACATTTACTATAGGAGCTTTGATACCATTCCTTTCATATATTCTTTCTAAAAAATAAGTAGTTTCTTTGGTACTATATCCAACAACTTTGATTCTACCGATTCTTGGAAGATTAATTTCTCCTGTTTCGTCTACAACAATCCATCTACCAGTTGCTTCATTTGTCGAATAAGGAGTATTTATAGAACCAACACTGAGTTCGTCATGTCCCCAAACACTTACTGTCATTTTATCACCAATTCTAATGATAGGCTCACTTTCTTGTTTTGTACCAAATTGTTCAACAGATTGAACTTCACTTTTTTGGAAAAGTGGTTCATAACTCTCACATGAACACAAGGATAATAGTAGGAATATAATAGTTATATGAAGATATTTACGATGCATAGTATTTTTAAGTGCTGTGAATTGTATTTTTTAATAATATTTCATTCCAGTTGATAACAAAGAAATATAAGATTTAGTATCAAAAGTATCGAAAATTAAGGCAAATACATAGTTTTAAATAATAATGAAAGTAATACATATTAAAAATGACCTATTATCGAAAAAAAAGTATAATGTGACAAGGATATTTAGGAATTATAGATTTATAACAAGATTTGTAGGAAAATGATTTTTATTCTATTTTATAACTGATTCATAAGTCATAAAACGATTTTTAATTCTATTTAAGGTTTATCAAAATACTTTTATTATTCTTCAAATGATTTTATTTTTTTTATAAAATCTTGAATATCAGTAGTTAATTCTTCGATGCTATTTTCTTCTAAATTGCCATAATATTCTCCTATATATTCCATTCCTAAGTAAACAGCACTTTTTTGAAAAGGCATATAAAATCCTTCAACTAATTCAGAATCTGCTCCACAAGCAATAACAGCCATTTTTTTACTCCTTAATTGTCTACCAATCGATTTATGTATTTTTAATAAGTCAGAAATTCTATCAAAAAAGACTTTCATAATTCCACTCATCGTATACCAATATACTGGTGTAGCAAATATTAGAGTATCGTAATTATTAACCAATTCATTAATTGTAATCAAGAAATCATCATCTTGATTCTTGAATTCGTAATCGAAATGATGAATTTTTTTTGTCTTTAAGTCAACAAAATCCCATTTAGTTCTTTTAATTATCTCAGTAACTATTTTTTTTGTATTCCCATTACTGTTTGAACTTCCTAAAATAATTATAGTTCTATTTTTATTCATTAGTACTTCTATTTATTTGCTATTCTGTAAAATTGAAAACAGTTAATAAGTTTATTTCCTAAATTTTTAAAGAAATAAGTTACTTTGGTATGATATTAACAATAAGTTTGTATAATGTTAAATAAATTATTATTAAATTCAATTTTATAATTAATTCCCATTCAATTCCCTTGAGATTTTATATTAATAAAAGTTATAGAAAAAACTTAATAATTAAATAATATCTAATTCGATATAACTATTAATTGAATTTATTTATATTTGATTGTTTTAAATTGATATACAGCTGTGTATATATATTGTAATTTATTATATAAACCTAAAACTATTATGAAAGTTAGACTACTACGAGACTTTTTACTATTATCTATTATCACCTTTTTTATTTCAAGTGCAGGAGTTCAGGCACAAATATCAATTTCTGGTTCTGTAAAAACAGTTGAAGGCGAATCTGTTATTGGAGCAAGTATTGCCTTGATAGACAAAGGACCTGTTATGGGCGGAATCACCGATTTTGACGGAAGATTCTTATTAGTAAATGTAAAAGAAGGACGTTATACATTAGCAGTTTCTTATACTGGATATGCTACTGTAGAACAAAAAATTAATGTTAGAGAAAACAATCTTAATATTGATATAATCTTAGGATCGGATGCTTTAGGTTTACGTCAAAAAGTAGAAACTGGTACTTTTGGTGGACAAACCGTTTTAGAATCTTCTGTTGCAATTTCTGTTGCAAATCAAGATAATTTACGAAAAATTGGAGCGAGAAACTTGGCAGATGTTCTGGAGACAGTTCCTGGATATTATGTTGATGGTTCTGCTGGTGAAGTTTTTTCAAGAGTTTATGCAAGAGGAGTTTCGGCTTCAGCATCACGTACAAATGGTTGGTATTACAATAATTTATATGAAGATGGTTTACCAGTTTCTAATGTATCATGGGATTTAGTTAATCCTGATTTCTTTTATCGTTACGATGAAACGGTAAGTAGATTAGAAGCAATTAGAGGTGGTTCATCAGCGATTACAGCACCAAATTCTCCTGGAGGAATATTTAACTTTATTTCTAATAGAGGAAGTGCCGAAACAAATGTTTTAATTTCAGCTGGAGCAGGTCTTCATGGAAATGGACAATTAATGGGTCGTTTCGATTATAATATCGGCGGTGCGATTGATAGTGAAAATAATTGGTATTATAATATTGGTGGCTTTTTGGAGTTAGACCAAGGTGCAAGAACATTAAATTATAATGGAAATGAGAGCGGACAAATTAAAGCTAACATTACTAAAACAAATGATTCTGGCTTTTTCAAGTTTTATGCAAAAGCATTGAGCGCTACAAATGTAGTTCATCCAGAACTACCATATACTAATTGGACAAGTCCTACTCCAATTGCAGATTTCAATACAGCAACATCTTCTGTTTTATTGCCAAGTGTTAATGAAACAGTAACTAACGGACAACGTTATTTGAGTAATCCTGATGCAACAAGAGAGTATAACAATACAGATTTGGTACAACCACAAGATTTGGTACTTGGTTTTCAATTTGAGCAAAAACTTGGTAGTTGGAAAGTTCAAAATAATATGAAGTTTTCTTCTAAAATATTGAATTGGAATACAACAGTATTAAGTACAAATCTTCCTGTTGGTAATAATACAGACGAATCATTCTTACCATATTATGCAACTGGATACGGAGGAAACTCTGCATTAGGAATATCGTTTTTTGATAATGGAGTTGTAGATTGGAATGTATTAGGAACGAATACTACTTTAGCATCTGTTGCTTTACAAACGAGTTTTGATGATGTTTTTGATTCTCAAATAGTTGGAACTTCAACTTTACCTCGTGATGAAGTAATGGTTTATCATACAAAAGAAGTAAAATCAACTATTAATGAATTTATGGATGAATTCAGATTGAGTAGAGAAGTTGGAAATCATAATTTATTATTAGGTGGATATTTTTCTAATTCTAATGTTGAATTTACGCAAGATGCAGACGGTATAATTGCTACAGTGGAAGATAATCCAAGAATTTTATCAGCTGTATTAAATAATGCAGATGGAACTACGGTCGATTTAATGACGGAAAATGGTTTAACTAATATTGGTGGATTCGATTATATTAATGCAGAAGCCGACCAGCGAATTTTATCGTTTTTTGTTGCCGATAATTGGGCAGTTTCAGATAGAGTAAACATTGAAGTAGGTGTACGTGCGGAATCTGTAAGAATTGAAGGAGAAAAAGATGGATATAATTCAAGCTATGATGTTGGTGGATTAGATGGTAATCCAAGTACAGGATATGATGGTCAAGTTAGAGCAGCAAATGGGGTAACTTACCTGTTTGATGATATTTATAATTATGCTTCAGCTTCTTTAGGGATGAATATAAAACTAACGGATAATATTGCAATTTTTGCTCGTGGTACTTTTGGTAATAAAGCACCAGAATTAACGTATTATTTCAATAACTTTATTAATGCACAACCAACAAAGGCGGATTTACAAACAATTACACAATTAGAAACAGGTGTAAAATATAATAGCGAACGATTTACAGTATTTGTAACTGGATTTTACTCAGGTTTAGATAATGTAAATTTAGCGACTTCAGTAAATTCTCCTGTTTTAGGAAGTTATAGTCCTGAACCTTTATTCAATTCAGTTCAAACTTTAGGTGTTGAGTTAGAAGGAAATATTAATATCGTTAATGGATTTGATATTCGTTTTTCAACAACATTACAAGATGCAACTGCTACAAAGTGGGAAACTTGGGATTTCAAAAGTTTAGATGTAATTGTTGATGATGAAATTATTGATTATTCTAATAATAAAGCAGCGAATGTGCCAAATATAATTGCTCGTGTAGCACCAACATATTCTTTCTTAGATGATAGAATGACGATTTATGCAGCATATACTTATATCGGAGAACAGTGGGCAAATTATGCGAATGGATTTCAATTACCAGCTTTTGGTCGTTTAGATGGAGGACTTTCATTTGATGTAAGTAGTAAGTTTACAATTAGTGTTACTGTAATGAATGCATTGAATGAATCTAATCCAATGTCTTTTAGTTATTTCAGTAGAACACTGACTCCAAATCCTGAAAAAGCAACTGCGGATTATGTAGCTGCGAATCCTGATGAAGTATTTTATGCTCGTCCAACTCTTCCAGCTACTGGACTTTTGAGAGTAATGTATGTATTTTAATAAATAAATTTTAGCCTGTTCGCTGATTAATAATAAACAATTAATTAGCGAACAAGTCAACTAAGAATAATGAAAAATTTCTGTTATCACGTATTAATTATCATATTACTAATCGTATCTGCTGATAGATTAGAAGCTCAAAATAATGATACCGAAACCTATAAAACAATAGGTGTTTTCATCGCAATTAATGATTATTCTGGAAATGTTTGGCAGACGTTAAATAATCCAGTCGTTGATGCAAATGCAGTGAAAAAATTATTAACTGAAAAGTATTATTTTGATGAATTAATTTCAGTCTACGATGAAAAGGCTACCAGAAAAAATATCATTGATACATTAGATCAAATTGTATCAGATTTAGGAGAAAATGATAGGATTCTAATTTACTTTTCAGGTCATGGAATTGAAATAGGAGAAGAAGGATATTGGGTGCCTTCAGATGCTATAAATGATGATCGTTCTCAATTAATACCAAATTCTGAAATTAAAAATACTTTAGCAAAATCAAGTTGTAAACATGCTTTATTAATGGTTGATGCTTGTTTTAGTGGAGCTATTTTTAAATCTTCAAATATGTATTATCGTAATGATGGTGCAAATGATTACTATCAAAAGATAGATGAAATATCTTCAAGACAAGCAATTACAGCAGGTGGTTTAGAACCTGTAATGGATGGAGTCGGAGATAATTCTGTATTTGCGAAATATATTTTAAAGTATTTGGACAAAAATGAGAAACCGCTTTTAGCAGCAAGTGAATTATTTGAATTAATTAAATATCCGATTGCAGCGAATTCTCCAAGTTCTCCAATGTTTGGGCATATACAAGGTGCAGGACACGAAGGCGGACAATTTATTTTTGAATTGATAGTAGAAGAAGAGCCAGTCCTTGAAGCTGAACCAGAAGTAGTAACTTATGTAGAAGAAGAACCTGAAAAGGTAGTAGTAAAGGATTGTAGTCATTTAAAAGTTGAAATTGAAGAAGGAAAATCAGTAACGTTTAGTACTGATGAAAAGCGTTTACACGTACTTTCTTCAGACCCTGATGTTTCTTATCAATGGTATGAAGGGTTAATTCCATTGCAACATAATTCACCTATTCTGGAGGTTACTAAAAGTAGTGAATATACCGTTGTAATTACAGATAAATTTGAATGTACAAGTGCTGCAACTATTGATGTACAAGGGATTTATAATGATGCTTTTGTTAAGATTACGGAAGGCGATGAGGTAAGATTTATACATAAAGGTGAACTTAATGTAACAACTAATGTAAAAGATTTAAAGATTGAATGGAGATTCAATAACTTCATAGTTGGAAGTGAAACGAAATTACCTGTAACTGAAAGTGGTACTTATACTGTTAGAATCAAAGATGCTGACGGAAAAACTATTGCTACAGCAGTTTCAGAAGTAACAATTGATTCAAAAATTTATGTTATCAATGTTGGTGATAATATCGAACGTTTAGCTCGAAAGTTTTATAATGATGAATCTAAAAAGCAATTAATAATAGATGCAAATCCATCAATTGCCAATAATAATGGAGCATTGAAAGTAGGCGAAACTATTTTAATTCCTTCGGATAATAGTACAAATACTGAAACAACTACACAACTAAAAATTGGAAGTGTAAATGATTTAATTCCTTTTTCAGCTCCTGGGATTTATAAAAATGGAATTGTAACAGATATTGCCGTTCAAGTATTTGAAAAAATGAATATGAAAACGAGCATGGAGTTTAGTTCAATGAATAAGGTTAAATCTGGTGTTTACAATGGTTTATATGGTGTTGCTCTACCATTAGCAAAAAATCCTTTTGATGAATTAAGTTTGTACTTTTCAGAGCCACTTTATAAAGTCTTAAATGTATTCTTTATCAAAAAAGGAACTGAAATTGAATTTAATAAAAACAAAGATTTAAAAGGTAAAAAGATTGCAATTGCTAAAGGTGTTAATATAGGTGAATTAAATGCTTTGACAGGAAAATATATTGAAATCGTTCCTGCTTTGACATTAGAAATTGCCTTCCAAATGCTTGAGAAAGGAGAAGTAGATTTAGTGGCTTCCCCTCAATTAGTTGGTTTGTTGACGCTAAAGAATATGACAAATTTAGGGCTTGACAATTTTGAAATTTTAGATAAAGAAATCAGTACAGAAGAATTATACTTAGTTATTTCAAAAAATCATCCTAATGCAGAAGACATAATTAAGGATTTCAATATTAAATTATTGGCATTAAAAAGTAGAGGTACTATTGATGAAATTATTAATGAACATTTAGATAAGTATCAAAAACCTTAAATGTCTATTTTAATTTAGAATTAAAGGGACAAATAATTAGTTGATTATTTGTCCCTTTTTATTTTAATTAAGTTGGTAAAAATAAATTTATTGTCAATTTATATTGAAGATTAATTTTTTTATAGTAAATAAAGTTACATTTGTAGACTAACAAGTTTTTTAAAATAAAATTTTGTTAGATTCACTCTAATTAATAATCAATAAATTACTTATTTACGCTCAATATATAAACCATAAATAATGAAAATTTTAATTTGTGAAGATGAAGAAATTATGTTGACAGCCTTAGAGTTTAGGTTGCGTAAACAGGGATTTCAAGTAATCAAAGCAGAAAATGGCAAAGAAGCTATTGAACAAATTAAGTTAGAAAAACCAAACATTATTATCGCAGATATTATGATGCCTCATGTTTCTGGGTTAGAATTAGTTCAATTTGTTAGAGATGATTTGATGGATAATCAAACTCCAATTATCATTATTTCAGCTTTAGAATATGACGATATTGTTTTAGAAGCATTTCGTTTAGGAGCAAATGATTTTATTGCTAAACCCTTTAAGCCAAATGAATTGATTTTAAGAATCAAAAGAATTTTACAAGAGCAAGAAATAGTTTCAGAATAGTACAACGATTTACCATATCCAATTGTAACAGTTTCAATTTTTTTGTATAAATATTAATTATCAAAATATTTATCTCATAATTAATACTTATTTAAAAATATACTCCTTTTTTTTATTTCTTGTCTTTTATAATTTATTGATATTCAGTTAGTTAATGAGTGTTTTAACTTATTTGCTTATAACTACAGATTCGAAATAATTTACTTTTATCATAAGATTTTTTTAACTTAGCAATTCTGTTCAAAACTGAAAAGAAATCCGAACTTAACATATCATATTAGCAGATTTATCACTGCAAAAACTACCAATTATGCAAAATAGGCGTGATTTTTTTAAAACCTTTGGAAGTGCTGCACTTCTAACAGGAATGGGAGCTTTGCCGCTTGAACTTCTTGCAAAAGAACCAGAGTTTGCTACATTAACTATATTACACACAAATGATGTTCATAGTAGAATAGAACCTTTCACAAGTGGAAGAAATAAAGGTTATGGTGGTGTGGCAAGAAGAGCTGCTTTGATTAAAAAAATACGTTCGGAAGCAGATAATGTATTATTATTAGATGCTGGAGATATTTTTCAGGGAACTCCTTA
>CAZEOC010000121.1:0-9718 GCA_964513525.1 uncultured Saprospiraceae bacterium
GAATTTCCGTATTACTATAATTATTGAAACTTTAAAGTGTTATTTATAATATCTCAATAAATGCCTAATTCACCATTTGTTCTAATATATCACCAACAAAATAAGATACTGCAGCTGCCAATATTCCTAATATTAGTGTTTCTCCGATTCCTCTTACTAAATTAGTATTGGTAACATAAGACTTTAACCAACCAATAAAAATGAAACCACACATCGTTAAGCCACTTGCAATAGCAAATAGATTTTCAACTGGAGTAATTACAAAATCCCATACATATATTATTAAAGGTATCAAACCAATTAGTAAAAAGGACAAATAAGTCATTCCGCCCATCATTATTGGTGATTTAGTTTCAGGCATCATTTCTAATTCTTCCTTCATCATCACATCAACCCAGCGGTCTTTATCCGCACAAATCGTTTCCACGACTTGTTCTAATAATTCTCCTTCAAATCCTTTTGCAGCATAAATATCTCGAATTTCTTGTCGTTCAACTTCTGGTAGATTTTCTACTTCCCAATATTCAGTTTGCTTATGCTTTTCATAAACATCTTTTTCCGACTTTGTAGAAAGATATGCACCAACTGACATCGCAAAACCATCTGCTAATAAATTTGCAAAACCTAATATTAATATAATAGAAGAATCTAAACCAGCTCCAGACGCTCCTGCTACTACTGCAAAAGTCGTAACACAACCATCAATTCCGCCATAAACAAACTCGCCTAAATATTCCTGAAACTTTTCGGGAAGTGCAGAAGTCTGATGAATAACTGATTCATTATGTGTACTCATTGTTCAATATTTTTATTATTAGGCGTAAATATACTTTTCAAAAGAAATGCTTCAATACATACTAAGCCTAATATCATTAATAAATTAGCAAATTGAAACGACATCATTTTCATTAATGTTCCTAATAAGATTAATATAAAACTAACCGACATTAATACTAATGAAACAATATCAAAACGATTCAAACCACTAAATAAACTCATTCCTTTTTCTTTTGGTAAAATGAATTCTATCACGAGCCAAGCAAAAATTGCAATTCTCCCTATTATGTTGTAAGGTGTCAAAGAAATATCCGTCAATAAAAGCAATAAATTAAGTCCTGCCCAAATGATGATTAAAACGATTTGTAAATATTCTATTTTTGTTCTTGTGTTTTGATTTAAAATCATTCCTACATAAGCTATTGGAATTCCTATTAAACCAATCAGACGTAACTCATTTCCTAATGCCCAACTCATAATAATCGCTAATACACCATAGAAAAATAAGGCAATAGAAATATTCAATAATCTTCTAAACATGTTTTAATTATTTGTATAATTTTTAATTCTAACGTAAAAATGGATATTTTACAGCAGTAAAACAACACAATCAATTATCTTTAGCCGTTAGTTATAACGAATTCAAGAAATTGCAATGATAAATGAGCTAATAATTTTTTTTTCGAACTATTTAACTTGCTAATTTTAAATTAATTGTTACTGTTCAGAAGACAGAGATAAGATCGTTTCACTATCAGATGTCAGATGCTTTGAAATATATTTTCTGACAATCGAAGATGATCTGACAGCGAAGTGGTCTGATTTCTGACTTTTTGCTGAATTTTAAAATTAATCATTATAATTTTTGTAATTAGTATCTTTCCGAAAAATAGTTTGTTGTTGTTTATTTATAGTTTATGAAATATCAAAAAATCAAAATATGAAGTACCTATTAACCATTGGATTATTGGGCGTTTTCACCATGACGTTCGCTCAAAAATATAGTAATGAATTTTTAAACATTGGGGTAAGTGCAGCTGCTCAAGGAATGGGAAATGCACAGGTCGCAAGTGTTTCTGATGTAACCGCTGGTTTTTGGAATCCTGCTGGTTTGACACAAGTTGAAGAAGATTTACAAGTTGCCTTTATGCATGCTGAATGGTTTGCCAGTATTGGTAATTATGATTATTTAGCCGCTGTAAAACCGCTTTCTGATGGAAAAAGAGCGATTGGTTTATCTGTTATTCGTTTTGGAATCGATAATATTCCGAACACTTTATCACTTTATGAATCTGACGGAACAATCAACTATGATAATATAAAACCATTCTCCGCTGTTGATTATGCATTTTTGATGAGTTATGCTCAAAAATTAAAAAATGAAAAATTTAGTGTTGGAGGAAATGTAAAAGTTGTACACCGTAGAATTGGACCTTTTGCTACTTCTTGGGGCTTTGGTTTAGATTTGGGTTTACAGTATAAAATGACCAAAAATTTCACAGTAGGTTTAATGGGAAAAGATATTACATCTACTTTCAATGCTTGGGATATTAATTTTACCGATGACGAAAAAGAAGTTTTAGAAATCACTGGAAATGATGTTGTAATTAATTCTGTAGAAATAACTCGACCAAGTATAATTTTAGGTTTAGCATATCAACAACGTTTCAATAAAGTTGGTGTTTTGGCAGAAGTCAATGCAAACATGACAACTGATGGTGAACGTAATGTATTAGTAAGTGCTGACCCAATAAGTGTGGATCCAATAATGGGTTTACAACTGGATTATAACAATCGAGTTTATCTTCGTGGAGGCGTTAATACAATCCAAAAAGAAACAGATTTAACGGGAACAGAGTTTTGGTCTGTAAGTCCAAATGCTGGTGTTGGTGTAAAATTAGGTTCTTTACGTTTAGATTATGCATTCACAAACGTTGGAGAACAATCTAATAATACCTATTCTCATACAGTTTCTATGGTTTTAGATGTAGATTTTAACTACTGGAAAAACTTAATGAAACAGAAATAATAATTGAAATGGACAATTGATGATTTCTATATTTTTAATTATCAATTGTCCATTATTAATTATTAATTATTAATCCATCATACGCCAATTTTATTCCTTTTGGTAATGTTTTTTCTACCACTTCATATTTACCCAAACGATGTGAAACATGCGTCAAATAAGTAATTTCGGGTTTTATTTTATTCGATAATTCTATTGCTTCTGCTATCGTCAAATGAGAAATATGTTCTTCTCGCTGCAATGCGCCTAAAACTAATATTTTTGTTCCTTTTACCTTTTCTAATTCTTCTTCACTAATTGTTTTAATATCTGTCAAGTAAGTAAAATCATTAAAACGAAACCCCAAAACAGGTAATTTATAATGTAGCACTTCAATTGGTGTAATTGATTGATTCGCTATTTTAAATGGTTTTGATTTTTCTATTTCTAATAAATTCACACGAGGAATCCCAGGATAAGGATTCGTTGCAAACACATAATCAAAACGACTTTTCAGAATATTTATCACTCGATTTACAGCATAAACTGGCATATCTTTTCGATGCTTAAAATTTATCGCTCGCACATCGTCCAAACCCGCGACATGGTCATTATGCTCATGTGTAATTAAGATAGATTCAATATCTTGTACATTCTCTCGCAACATTTGATACCGAAAATCAGGTCCAATATCAACAACGATATTTTTTCCATCTTCAAGTGTAACCATAATAGATGCTCGTAATCGTTTGTCTCGTCTATTTTTCGAAAGACATGTTTCACAATTACAACCAATAATTGGGACACCTTGAGAAGTTCCCGTTCCTAAAAAAGTGATTTTCATCTAATATATTTTACCCTTTCTGTTCTAAATATTTTGGTACAACTTCTAATAAAAATTTTTGGTTCTTTTTTTCTAATAATTCTACCTCAATTTCTAAGGTATCCAAAATATCAATTAGACAATTGATTTTAGCTTCTGTATCAAAAAACTTATTAACAATAATGATTTTTTGATTTTTCACTAAACAATATCCAGATTGAAAACTACCTTTTTCATAACGAATCGTATATTGCAATTCTTCAAAAACTGCCTCAAACTTTTTGAGGGTATAATTAGTATATTTTAACATAAATTGATTACTTTTTTATGGTACAAATATCGTTATTTGTTTTTATAATATCGTAGTTAGCGGTTAGACATTAGATTTAGACAATATATTTTTCTATTTAATGTCTCACTTCTAATGTCTAATTAATAAATATGAAAAATAGAATTATAGCAATTATTTTAATTTGTAGTTTACCAATATTAAGTTTTGGACAAGGTGGTACTTTTAAAGCAGGATTAATTGGTGGTTTTAATGCAGCACAATTAGATGGAGATTTATTAGCTGGTTATAATAAATTCGGTTTACATGTTGGCGGAGTTGTTGGTGTTCAAGTTTCAGATTTATTTCGTGTAAATTTGGAAATATTATACACTCAAAAAGGAAGTAGAAGTTCTTCTGACGAAACTCTAATTTATGGGGCTTTTACTCGTTATTCTCTCGATTATGTAGAAATTCCACTTATGTTGAATTATGTTGATGGCGGATTTATGCTAAATGCAGGTTTATCTTATGGACGATTAGTTCGACTTAGAGAAATGACAGTTGACGAAGTTGATTTAATAGATTTAGAAGGGGAAAATGTTAATATAAATAATGCTTACTTATTAGCAGGAATTGGATATTTATTTACAAATAATGTTGGTGTAGAACTCCGTTATTCTTATGCTCCTTTTTCAGTTATTAATTATGAAAACTCAATTACATATGACCAAGCATATATCTCAAAGTCTTTAAGTTTTAGAGCATTATATATGTTTTAAGCATTAGAATTAATAATAAGGTTCTTTGGAAATCTTTGTGATAAAATGAATTTTTAAATTTATTGTGTTTTTCTTTTGTATTGTCGCAGTATGAATGACAACAACGCAACACAAAAAAACTTAGATTGATATTACTTGATTAGAAAGTTTGTAATAAGAGAAAATATAAAATAGTACGAAATTAAAATATGAAATTTACACTACATAAAACCGATGCGAATTCTAAGGCAAGAATGGGTACAATTGAAACCGACCATGGAACAATTCAAACACCAATTTTTATGCCTGTTGGAACAGTTGCATCTGTAAAAGGTATTCATCAGCACGAATTAGAAAATGATATTAATGCCCAAATAATTCTTGGAAACACCTATCATTTGTATATGCGTCCAGGTATGGAAATCATGCAAAAAGCTGGCGGTTTACATAAATTTATGAATTGGAAAAAACCAATTCTTACAGATAGTGGCGGTTATCAAGTTTATTCGCTTTCAGGAAACCGAAAGATAAAAGAAGAAGGTGTTACTTTCAAATCTCACATTGATGGTTCGAAACACTTTTTTTCGCCAGAATATGCCATTGATGTACAACGAAAAATTGGTGGTGATTTTATCATGGCTTTTGATGAATGTACACCGTATCCTTGTGAATACAATTACGCAAGACGCTCGATGCACATGACACATCGTTGGTTGAAACGTTGTGTTCAAAGATTTGATTCTACACCAGATTTATACGGTTACAAACAAACATTTTTGCCAATTGTACAAGGAAGTACTTACAAAGATTTACGTATAGAATCTGCAAAAGTAATCAGAAGTTTTGACAGAGAAGCCAATGCAATTGGCGGTCTTTCAGTTGGTGAACCACATCATGAAATGTATGAAACCACGGATACCGTAACAGATATTTTACCCGAAGAAAAACCTCGCTATTTGATGGGCGTTGGAACACCAGATAACATTCTGGAATGTATCGGTTTAGGAATCGATATGTTTGACTGTGTCCTACCCTCTCGAAATGCTCGACATGGTTTATTATATACTTCTGAAGGTATTTTGAATATGAAAAATGCTAAATGGAAAGCTGATTTTTCTCCAATTGATGCAAATGGCGCTTGTGCAACTTCTCGAAATCATTCTAAAGCCTATTTGAGACATTTATTTGTAAGCAAAGAATTATTAGCCGCTCAAATTGCGACTTTACATAATTTAAGTTTTTATATTTGGTTAGTTGGCGAAGCTCGAAAACATATCGAAGCTGGTGATTTTAGAGTTTGGAAAGATGCAATGGTTGTGAAATTGAAGACAAGATTGTAGATTATTTAATTTTTTTTGGAAAACACTAAAAAGCCCCTCATTCTGACCTTGGTTGGTATGAGGGACTTTTTTTTAGTTTAATAATTTACAATATCTAATTGAGTAATCACACAAACTTAAATTAACTAACTAAATTACCTTTTAGTCATAACTCATTGATTATCAATACATTTAACCAATAAAAAACAGTTAAATATTTACAATGAAAAATATTCAAACGCTTACTTAAAACAAAAAAAATCAATAAAAAACTTATACTTAGTTTACTTTTTAAACTAAGTGTTGTATATTTGTGTTGTCCTGTTAAATAAACACAAATAAATTATGAAAAAAAGTATCATTCCAACACTTTATAAGCACAATCTTACTTTATTGACAGACTTATATCAATTAACAATGGCAAATGGTTATTGGAAAAATGATATGTATAATCATGAAGCAGTTTTTCATTTATTTTATCGAAAAAATCCTTTCAAAAATGGTTTTGCTATCGCTGCGGGATTAGACCAAGTGATAAGTTATTTAGAAAATTTACGTTTTGAAGTTGATGATATTCGATATTTGGCAAACCTAAAAGGGGCAGATGGAAAAGCTTTATTTGATGAAACTTTTTTAAATTATTTACAACGATTCAAATTTGATTGTGATGTAGACGCAGTTCCAGAAGGAACAGTTGTTTTTCCACATGAACCTTTAATTAGAATAAAAGGAAATCTGATTCAAGCGCAATTAATTGAAACAGCTTTATTGACAATGGTGAATTTTCAAACACTTATTGCAACAAAGGCAGCAAGAATCAAAAAAGCAGCTCAAAATGATTCTGTTTTAGAATTCGGACTCCGAAGAGCGCAAGGAATTGACGGTGGAATTACAGCAAGTCGAGCCGCTTATATTGGTGGTTGTGATGGATCAAGCAATGTTTTAGCTGGAAAACTATTCGATATTCCAATCAAGGGAACACATGCACATAGTTGGGTTATGGCCTTTGATAATGAAATATCTGCGTTCTCTGCTTATGCGAATGCAATGTCGAATAATTGTGTCTTTTTAGTTGATACTTATGATACAATCGAAGGTGTAAAGTATGCGATTCAAGTTGGTCACAAGTTAAGAGAACAAGGAAAAGAACTTTTAGGAATTCGTTTGGATAGCGGGGATTTAGCCGATTTAAGCATCAAAGCAAGAGAAATTTTAGATGAAGCGGGTTTTGAAACAACTCAAATTATCGCTTCTAACGATTTAGATGAATATCGCATTAAAACCTTAAAAGAAAAAGGTGCAAAAATTACGGTTTGGGGCGTTGGTACTCGTTTAGTTACCGCTTTTGACCAACCTGCTTTAGGTGGTGTTTATAAATTAGGTGCAATTAAAAGTCCAACAGAAACCGATTGGAATTATAAAATTAAATTATCCGAAACGCCAATCAAGGTTTCTAATCCCGGCATTCTAAATGTCAAGCGGATTTATAAAAACAATAAACCAATTGGTGATGCAATTTATAGCGAAACTGATTTTAATAATAATATTACTAATGAAAAATCAATTGAGCAATTTATTAGTTTTAATAATGAATCTGTTGAAGTTGGAAATTTTGAGCAAAAAAATGTTTTAGAACCAATTTTCAGAAAAGGGAAATTAGTGTATAAATTACCAACAATTCATCAAATTCGACAAAGAACTTTAAATCAAATTGCTACTTTTAATGATAACACTATTAAAAATTATCAAGTTGGCTTAGAAGTAAATTTAAATGAAAGAAAAAGACAATTGTTAATTGCTAATTGTTAATTGCATTTCAATACTTCTTCGGTACAATAAGAAATCAGAAAAAATATGCCATATACATATAAATATGCTCGTCCGTCAGTAGCAGTCGATTGCGTTATTTTTGGATTAGATAAAACAGATTTGAAAGTTTTGTTAATTCAAAGAGGTGGAGAACCATACATACATCAATGGGCTTTTCCTGGTGGATTTGTGGAAATGGATGAAAGTCTGGAAACCGCTGCACTTAGAGAATTAGAAGAAGAAACTGGTGTTAAAAATGTTTTCTTCGAGCAACTTTTCACTTTCGGAAATCCTGAACGAGATCCGAGAGGTCGAGTGATTAGTGTGAGCTATTTTGCTTTGGTAAATTTGGAAGATCATCCTGTACAAGCAGCTTCTGATGCCGAAAATGCAGCTTGGTTTCCTTTTGACAAATTACCAGAATTGGCATTTGATCATGAGAAAATAATGGAAACTGCTTTTAATCGCTTACGTTCAAAGGTGCGTTATCAACCTTTAGGTTTTGAATTATTGCCAGAGCAATTCACTTTGGCTCAATTACAAGAATTGTACGAAAAGATTTTAAGTACAACATTAAATAAAAGAAACTTTAGAACTAAAATATTGAAAATGAGTATTTTAAAAGAAGTTGGGCGACAAGAAAATGTGGCTCATCGTCCTGCAACTTTGTATTCATTTGACCATGAACAATATGAAAAATTGACGAAAGAAGGCTTCAATTTTGAAATATAAACCTAAGTTTTAAAGTAAGAATTCATCTAAAATTATTACGATATAAAAAATATGAAAGCTTTAATATTAGTAGATTTACAAAACGATTTTTGCTTTGGCGGTGCATTAGCTGTTAATGACGGAAATGCAGTTATACCAATAGCAAACGAACTTATGGACGATTTTGATTTGGTCGTTGCAACACAAGATTGGCATCCAGCTAATCATGAAAGTTTTGCTGCCGTTCATTATTTCAGAAGACCAGGTCAAGTGATTGATTTATATGGTTTGGAACAGGTTTTATGGACAATTCACTGTGTTCAAGGAACTTTCGGAGCAGAGTTCGTCAATAATTTGAATACAAAAAAAATTGATAAAGTATTCCAAAAAGGAACAGATGTAAAAGTCGATAGTTATAGCGGATTCTTTGATAATGGAAAACGTGGTTCTACTGGTTTACACGATTATTTACAGAAAAAAGGCGTGACAGAAGTTTCTGTAATGGGCTTAGCCTTAGACTTTTGCGTGAAATTTACTGCTGCGGATGCGGTTGATTTGGGTTATAAAACGAATCTAATTCTAAATGGCTGTCGTGCTGTTAATTTAAACGAAGGCGATGACAGAAAAGCCGTTCAATATTTAAAAAACAAAGGTGTTTCGATAATTGAAAATTAATAATTGTTGAATGAAAGCGAAATCCCAATTTTTCGGTAATAATTGATAATTCAAAAAATAGATTTTATGAGGAATATACTTTTTTTAATAATAATTCTTGCTGTTTTTATTTTTATAAATTGTTCTCCAAAACAAGCTGTTACAACTGATATGTTTGGGGAATATATTCAATTAGAAAAGAAAAATAATCCTGAAGAATTAGTTGGTAAAAAGGTAACTTTTGTAGCGACTCGTTGTTCTTTTGAATATCAACATATGCTAAAAGTGAGTTTAGAAGTTGAAAATTATATTTGTATCGAATCGGAGGAAGTTGGACAAATTTTAGCTTATTACAAGTCTGATACGCCAGTTAAGAATGCAGATAATTTGCGTTTTAGAATCTTCGGAACAGTTGGAAAAGTTTCTGGTGCTGGAAAAGGTGGAGAAACTCACACTGAGTATTATATTGATTTGGATAATGTGGAAATGTAGATTTATCCTCCGTATTTAGAGCATGTCTAAATTTCTATCGGCTGAAAATCAATACTTTACGAACCTGACTTCAAAATAATTGATTTATTTAGCTCG
>CAZEOC010000122.1:0-9592 GCA_964513525.1 uncultured Saprospiraceae bacterium
AAAAAACGAAAGAAGCTATTCAGTTGAAATCTGAGAAATTAGAAACCGAATTAAAGTTTTTAAAATCTCAAATTAATCCACATTTTCTATTCAATTCATTGAATAATATATATACACTTACCGTAATCGAACCCAAAGCGGCTGGAAAAAGTCTCTTGAAACTTTCAGAAATGTTGCGGTACTTACTATATGAATGTGATGCAGGAAAAGTTCCTTTACATAAGGAAATGAAATATTTACAGAATTATATTGATTTATTTATTCTTAAAGATGAAGAAGCTTTAAATATTACGTTTGATTACGAACAAGTGAATCAAGAATTAATGATTGCACCTTTATTGTTGATTCCTTTTGTTGAAAATGCTTTTAAACATTCGCATATAGAAGATTTAGAAAAAGGTTGGATAAAGATTCAAATTTCCTGTGTTTCACAAACGATATTATTTGAAGTGGCGAATAGTTTACCTAAAAAAGAATTTGAGAAAGATAGAGTAGGAGGAATAGGTTTGCAAAATGTTAAACGACAATTAGAATTACTTTATCCAAATAAACATTATCTCAAAATAAATTCCAACGAAGAAAAATTTTCCATTCAATTAGAACTTGAAGTCTAATGAATTTGAACTACAGAACTGTTGAATTATGAATATCGAATTACGAAATTTTCTCTACTGTTCCATGATTTTTTCATGTTAGAATTCGTCAAACTTCGATATTCATAATTCGACATTCGATATTCTTCGGTTCAAAAGTTGCAAATCTCATATATAAAATATAACTTTGAATTTGAAAGTGCTTTTAATTATTGTAAAATATTAGAAATGACACAACAAAATGAGCATTTGCAGACCTTGACAGAAATTCGTTCTTTAATGGAACGTTCTTCAAAGTTTTTATCTTTGAGCGGTTTATCGGGTGTTGCAGCAGGATTTGTGGCTTTGATTGGTGCAGCAGCAGCATATTTATATTTAGATATGGATTTTTTCCGATTATCTAATGAAATTAATGTTTCAAACGGTCGAATAATTACAGATTATTCATACCGAGATGAATATGTCAATTGGGGAATGAAAGTAATTCCTTTTCTAATATTGGATGGAATTTTGGTATTGATTTTTGCTTTAGGTTTGGGCTTTTATTTTTCGGTTAGAAAAGCAAAACGAAATGGATACAAATTCTGGGATAATTCTGCTAAACGATTATTAATCAACCTTTTATTACCACTTGCGATTGGCGGAATATTCTCATTAATTTTATTATTAAAATACGATTTGGTAGAATTAATGTGTGGAACAACTTTAATATTCTATGGTTTAGCTCTACTGAATGGAAGTAAATATACATTAGATGAAATTCGTTATTTAGGATTTTGCGAAGTTATTTTAGGCTTAATTGCTACTTGGAACATCGGTTATGGATTGTTATTTTGGACAATTGGTTTTGGTATTTTGCATATTGTTTATGGTTTTGTGATGTATTATCGATATGATAAAAAAGATGTAAATAGTTAATAGTTATTCGTTAATCGACAGTTTCATGAAAACGTTTTTTTCGGTAAAACACAAAGCGTTTTTATGAATGTATTTTGTCAAATAAAGTATCCTTGAAGCAGCCGATTAACAAATAATGAATAACAAATAACTAAACTGTATGAAAAGCATTATAGAAAATCTGAATAAAATCTTTGATAATCGGGTACGATTAGGCATAATGTCTATTCTGATGGTCAACGAATGGGTCGATTTTAAGACCGTTCGAGATACTTTGGATATTACAGATGGACAGATGGCGAGTAATATAAAAGCATTGGAAAAGGCTAAATATATAGATATTAAAAAGCAGTTTATTGGTAATAAACCGAATACTTCTTATAAGGTAACAACGACTGGAAAAGCAGCATTTGAAGCACATTTAAAAGCGCTTGAAAACTTATTGGGTTCATTATAATAAATTTATAAGAAGCTTTTTTAATATTAGATGCGTTAAGGAAATGTTACTATTGGAAATCATGTATTTCCATATTTTTTTAAATAGAAACTTTCAATTTGAAAGTTCTTTTGTGGAGGTGAGGAGTTGTCGAATAACTTTAAACTGTCTGATAACTTGATAAACTAAAAATATGAAAAAAGAAATCTTAGCAAATAGCTTTGTTTTAGTAGGAATTATAGCATATAATTTCTTGTTTTGGGGTGAAAAATTGGGCTTGAATATCTTGATTTTTTCGACCGCTTTGGTTGCGTGTTTATTTACGCTTTATCCAGAAGCTCGACAATCTCGAATGGCGCAAATCACAGCAATAGGAACACTTTTGTCAGCAATAATGATTGTTTATAATAATTCAGGGTATGCGAAAGTGATACATTTTATTTCCTTAACGGCAACGGTTGGTTTTGTTCAACAACATGTTTTACGATTTTTTTGGTACGGATTAGCAGTTGTTTTTATGAACTTGGTGAAATTGCCACAGCGTTGGTTTAGTGCTTTAGAAATATTTCCAAAATATTTTAAAGGTTTCGGTAAACTGAAACGTTTTGTCAAATTAGCGATTTTACCTGCTGTAGTTTTGTTTGTCTTTTATTGGATTTATGCTTTCGCAAATCCTGCTTTTGCTAATATTTCTTTCAGTTTCTTTAATAATATAGCTGATTTTTTAACTCAATTTACTTTTAGTTTTTCGGTAGAAAGAATTGCTTTTATCCTTAGCGGACTTGTACTGTTAACTTTAGCGATTTATAGAAATAACTGGGAAAACTTAATCACTCTAGAATTACAAAAACGATTTAAATTAAGTCGTAAAGCAATCAAAAACAAGCAAAAAAAATCAGTTCTAAAAAAATCAAATTTTAATTTAATTCGATTAAAAAATGAATATCGAACGGCTTTGCTTTTAGTTTGGTCGCTGAATGCTTTATTGTTTTTTGTGAACTTGACAGATATTCGTTTTGTATGGCGAGATTTCTCTGATAAAACGGCTTTTGAAATGCGTCAAATTGTACATGAAGGTACGTATTTACTCATTTTTGCGATTTTATTGGCGATGGGAATTATCCTTTTTTACTTCCGTAAGAATCTAAATTTCTATCCGAAAAATCAATTATTAAAAATTGCTGCTTACGTCTGGATTATTCAAAATGTCGTTTTAGCCTTTTCTGTTGGCGTTCGAAATTATCATTATATCGCTCAATTTGGTTTGGCATATAAACGAATTGGCGTTTATATTTTCCTGCTGCTTACCGCAATCGGTTTGGTGACAATGTTCTTAAAAGTGCGAGATAAACAAACAACTTATGCACTGATTTTTAAAAATTCTTGGTTTGCATATTCGATTTTGGTTACACTCACTTTTGTGAATTGGGACGTATTTATTACTAAATATAATTTGAAGAATTTTGCCTTTAAAGATGCGGATATTGGCTTTCTATTAAAAGATGTTTCCGATAAGAATTTATATGTTTTGAAGGAAGCAGATTTTGATAAAATGACCAATGTAGAAGTGTATTACAAACCTTCGAATATTAGTGCTTGGAATTACGAATCTATCAATGTTGCAGCAGTATTTCAAGCCAAAAAACAGCAATTTTTGGATGAGCAAAAAGAGTATTCTTGGGCTTCTTGGAATTATGCGGATTTTTTGAACGAGAAACGAGTCGCTTCGCTTGATGAATGACGAAAAATAATTGAACCGCAGAATATCGAATATTGAATTACGAATTTCGAAGTCTGACGAATTTTATCATGAAAAAACTGATTTGGAAAATTTACTTCGAAATCTAAAAGTTCCAAAACTTCCGTCATTCCGACGGAGGTCGGAATCTCCCAAAGGCAACGGCACTCAGCTTTTTCAAAATTGAGTTTCAAAGTCAAGGAGATACTGACTTTTGTCAGTATGACGGACTTTTTTAAATCCTTGAATTTAGGGGAATATCAAAAATAGTTGAATTAAAAACACAAAACTAATGAATACAAAAATATCAAATAACAAACAAGAATTAGCAATCGCTTTGCTACTTTCTTTCAACTTCGGATTAGTACTTTTTCGAGTGTTTTACTCGATGGAATTACGTTTTGTCTTTTTGATTTGGAACTTAATTTTAGCAGTTATTCCTTATTTTTTAATGGAATTTGCTTTAAAAAATCGAGCGAAGAAAATAGTTGCTTGGTTATTGTTTGGAGCGAGTTTATTGTTCTTACCCAATTCACCTTACATTATTACAGATTTATTTCACTTGAAACATCAAGCGTCGATGCCGCTTTGGTTTGACACACTTTTAGTATTTTCTTGTGCAGCAACTGGTTTATTTTTGTTTTATAATATTTTGATGAAAATGGCTCATTTCTTAACTCAACAATTATCAAAAATGTGGTCAATTATCGGAATTATAATTATTATTTTCTTGAATGCTTTTGGCATTTATTTAGGACGATTTTTACGCTTCAATAGTTGGGATATTGTAACGAATCCTTTTGGTTTGGCAAGTGAAATTTTGGATAGATTTATTCATCCTTTTTCGCATGGAAGAACTTGGGGCGTAACTTTAGGTTATGGAACTTTGTTTTTGATTGGTTATGTTTTGGTACAGATTTTTAGTCGTGAAAAACGAGTAGTTTAAAATTAGATTTTAGACCGTTTCACTATTCAGTAATATGAAAAAGAAAAATTTTATCTGTTAAACTCACCCCCAACCCCTCTCTTAAAAAAGAGGGGAGCAGTACTCAGCTTCACAATTTACATTAAGTTGAGATTTTAGCCCCTCTTTTTTAAGAGAGGGGTTGGGGTGAGTTTCATAGTAACAATGAATTAATTCAAAAATTAACAATATAATGGACAATTTAGATTTTGGTTGGGAGTTTGGATTAATGATTTTAAGTATTGTGCTTATTGTTTATTTATTGATAGTTTTTATTAATTATGGATTCATTTTATGGATAGGAAATGGGTTGAAATTAGTATTAAAAAGAACAATTTGGAAAGAAAAGGAAATTTTATCAATTGTCAATTTATTAATTATTTATTTGCCTTTAGCTTTATTAATACAGATTGGAATCAATCGAATCTTGGTTGATTTATTGACGAATGATAATGGACAAATTGAGTTTATTAATAGTTATCCAGGCTCATTTTTTATAGAAATCGTGTTCTTTTATTTCGGAAGTTGGATTGGTAGTTTGGAGGTTATTGGAATGATTTTGTTGCGATTTAAATATGATAAAATCTGGAATGTCATTAAGAAAGAGAGTTGGGCGAAAAGAAGTCGAAAAATAGGATTTTTATTAATGCTTTTACTTGGATTACGGTTGTGCTTTAGAAATTTTTTGAATTATTATTACATCGGAAATCTATCTATTTATTGGATTCTATGGATTTTTCAAATTGTAATTATTGTTGGTTTAATTTATTTTATGTTGAAGCGATGGAATGTAGTTATTAAATCAGAAGATAGTTAGAGTTAGAACCTTTCGATTATTATGCTGTTAAAATCACATTAATAAAATATAAAAATAGCAAAACGGAAAATGATTACACACTTAAACGAAGGTGATAAAGCACCAAATTTCGAAGGATTAGACCAAAATGGAGATACGATAAAACTAAGTGATTATAAAGGAAAGAAAGTTGTTTTATATTTCTATCCAAGAGATAATACACCGACGTGTACGGTAGAATCTTGTAATTTGAGAGATAACGAAACGATGTTGAAATCGAAAGGTTTTGAGATTATTGGAGTAAGTCCAGATACACAAAAAAAACATCAAAATTTTATCAAAAAGCATAGTTTGCCTTTTCCGTTAATTGCAGATACGGAGTTAGAAGTTATTAAAGCTTATGGCGTTTGGGGACACAAAAAGTTTATGGGAAAAGAGTATGACGGTTTGCACCGAACGACTTTTGTGATTGATGAAAATGGAACGATTGAGCGAGTTTTCAAAAAGGTGAAATCTAAAATACATACACAACAAATTTTGGAAAGCTATGCTTAGAATGATTTTCAATTATACAGTATAGTGCGCCAAAAATTAATTTTTCGCATCTTTATAAAAAACAGGAAGTATTTAACTTCCTGTTTTTTATTGATAGGACATAAATCAACAAACGATGCGAATATTATTATTTTGTTTTCTAATTTTTTTGGGCAATACTGAAGAACGAAATCATTTATATTATGAAATGATTGATTTTACACCTGATGGAGTTTTGATGGCAGGTATTAGTAATCAAGAAGTTGGAATTATTAATACCAAAACGAAGCAAATAATTGCCAAATTATCATTTAGTAAAAATGCTCGATTAGTCAATATTCGAATTAGCGATGATGGAAAACATTTGATTTGGACGAAAAATATGGAATTGTTTAGTGCAGATTTTATTGATAATGAAATTGTCAATGTTTACCAAATTCGAGTTGGAAGACCTTGGCTCGACCTCGAAATCAATGCTGACGGTTCCGAAATATTAACAACTTCGGATAATGCTTCGGAAGCAACTTGTTCTCCCAAACAACGAACTATGTTGAAGTTGACGAAAACAGGAAATCCGTATGTTCATAAGCCATTATCAATGTCTATTGAGGCTTGTACTTTTATGAATTATGGAGAATTTTTGCCAGATGGAAATATTCTTTTTCAATATCAGAATAGTAACCTTTATCACGAAAATCAAGCTTACTTATCTATTTGGGAAGCCGTATTAGATAGTAATTATGTCTATAATTACACGAAAATTTTATCTTCAAATAGGATGATTGCTCGACAGGCAGTTTCAAATTATGGAGAATTATTGACTTATGATTGTGAATATTTTATTTCTAAAAAAGATAGTTTAGGTAAATGGCAAACGAATCCTATTTTACCGAAAAACGATTATTGTTATGCCAATTGGGTTTGTGCTATTTCTCCAGATGGGGAAAAAATTGTTTTCTTAAAAGATATTAAAGAAGATGGTCAGCAAATAGCTTCCCATTTTATGATTTCAAAAAAAGTAAATGAAAAGTGGACAACACCACAAATTTTAGTCGAAGAAAATAAAGCAACTTTTAATAATGTTCTGGCAAATATTCGATTATCAAATACGAATTTTGCTTATACAGACAGAAATGGTCGAGTAATGCTAAAGACAAGTTTAGACCCGAATTCGGAATTGGTGGAATTGACTAAATAGTAATAGTAATAGTAAAAGTAAAAGTAAAATCTCCGATTTTTTATTAAAAAATCGGAGATTTGATAATTTATAATACACTAAAAACCATTATAAGCATTGACCGCTTCCTTTAATTTCTCTTTCTTTTCCATTCCAATAATGTAAGCTGCCAAACCACTTGCTGCTCCCAAACCTGCTACTAAAAAAGTACTTGATGGATTAAAATCTTTAGGGTTTGCTTCCGCTTGATTAAAAAAAGTAACCAAAGAACCAACTAACAAAGCACCGCAAGTGACATACAAACCATTCTGAACCATTCTGCTTTTATTGTATTTATCCAAATACAATTGAGCTTCGGGTTTATCACTCAAGTCCATTTTTAGATTGTAATAAGTTGCCCTTTTCAAATTTCCAAAACCTTTATTATAGTAATCAATAATCTTTGTACCACCGTAGCCGCCTGTCATCATACCGTTTGCATCCATCATAGGAGCAGATGAAGTTTGCACGCTTAATTCAAAAAGATTAATCTCTCCACCTTGTGTTTTTTCTGCATAACCAGATTGATATCCATCATTTACTTTACCAAAAAATCCATCTTCATTTTGATAAAATTTGATTTGACCGAGTTCATATCTTTCTCCGTCTACTAAGAAATAATCCTTTTTGAAAACTTTATTTTCATAAAGTATAGACTCTGCTTTTACTATGTTTTGGGTATATAAGTAAACGTAATTTGTATTGATTAAAGATTCACTATTAGGTGTAAGTTCCCATGTTGATTGTGCAGAACTCATTACAGATACGCTAAGAAAAATAAATAGAAATAAATATTTCATTGAATAGATTTTTTGATTAAAAATTATATGCTTGAATTGCATTTTGTAAATGCTTTTTTTTATTGAATCCTATTGCGAAGGCAGTTGTGATTGATGCAGCTGAAACAAGTGCAGAACCGACTCCAAGCCCCAAACTTATATCCGAATCATTGGTCAAACTGGCAATTGCACCAATCGCAAAAACTCCAGAAACTATATATAATATATTTTGATTTTTACGAACAGAATTATACTTATCTAAATGTAGCATTGCGGAAGTATTATCCTCTAAATCAATCACCAAATTTGCATAATTTGCTCGTTTCAAATCCCCAAAACCAATATTATAATAATTTGAATTTTTAGGCATACTTTGAAATTCTCCAAATTCATTTTTAATTGGAATAGAAACTTCATGATTCAATTCAAATAAATTTAATTTACCAATTTCGGATGCTTCAGCAAAAAGTCCATTTGTGTAGAACTGCGTTGTATTAGCGAATAATCCATACTCATTTTTATAAAACTTAACGGTTAGGATTGGATAAGTTTTACCATCTAAATAGATATAATCCTTTCCTTCAAATTGTTCTTTATACAATTCCGTTCCTGTTATTAATGAATCATTATTTAGATAAACATATTTAACTTCTTCCGAAATAGAATAAGGTTCTAAATTAACTTGAGCGATTGCGAATACTGGTATAAATAAGAAAATAAATAGAAATAAATGTTTCATTGGATATGTTTTTTATGTAAAATAAATGTTTTTAAATTAAGAATAAAGCTCGAAAAGCTAAAGTGAATTCTCCATCAAGATTTAAGGTACTTTTGAAATCTAAACCTAAACGAGGCGTGAAAAAACCAACGACACCAAAATGGGGTAAAATAGTTGAGTTTGGTAAATCGATTGTTTCTGTAATTGCTCCAATATCTTGAATGAAAATTTCGTACTGATATAAATGTGCATAAGTTGCGCCGCCATAAAATCGAATTCTATAAAAGTCTTCCTCGGTTGTTTTTGCGAAAGCATAAACGACTTGAACAGGAATTTCAACAAAGTTTAAACGTACTTTATCAAAGTTCAATCCTCTTGGAAATTGATTGGAATAATCACCATTTTGAGTTGCTAATATTTCAATCCCTGCTGACCATTGTTGATTGATTTTATATAAGCCTTGCAAACCTACATGATACCCAAAAGTCTCTACACCTTTTAAGTCGGACATTTGAAAACCAGCTAAGACATTTCCTTCAAATTTTTGAGCCGTTGTGATAGTTGGTATTAAGATTAAAATATATAAAAATAGGTACTTCATATAAATTCAAAAATACGTTTATTTCCAATTAGAAGCAAAAAATATTCGACCGAGAGTAAACTAAATAGAGTTTTTCTATGAAAAAGGTATAATGTGAAAAATGGCTTTCGCCAATAGTTGCACTCACCATTCTTTTGGCAATGTGCAAAAAAGAATTTAAGGAATTAGAGCAGTTTCAGATTGTAACTGCACTAAAAATAGTCACGCTAATATGCTTTATCAATGAAGCTTCACTTATCAATGAAGCTTTATTGATAAAGCATATTGGCGCTTGTAAAGTTCAGTGAAAACAAAGCTAAACCCAATAGAACTCCAAAAGA
>CAZEOC010000123.1:0-2010 GCA_964513525.1 uncultured Saprospiraceae bacterium
TCGCAAAACTATATACTGGCGTTCCGTCAGCACGAGTTTCTTTTGCCATTTTTGCTCGAATTGTCCCTTCGTCTTCCGCACTTCCGATACTATAAATCGTTGCCATTGTTCCCACAAAAACCTCTCTTGCTGCAAACGAAGTAATTAAAGAAATTCCGATTTTCCAATCAAAACCTAAAGGCTCAATTGCAGGTTCAATGAATTTCCCTAAATGACCTGCATAAGAAGCTTCTATTGTTTTAGCTGCTAATAAATCAGCTGCTTCTGTTTCATTTAATTGTTGAATTTCGGCTTGTGAAATAGCATATTCTTCCGCTTTTTGCATTGCTTCTGTTGGACCATAACTGGCTAAAAACCATAAAACAACAGAAATTACTAAAATAATTTTTCCTGCTTCAATCGTAAAAGTTCTCACTTTTTCCCAAACAATCATGCCGATATTTTTAAATTCTGGCGTTCGATAATTTGGCAATTGAATCATTAAAAAACTCTGTTCATTGGTTTTTAATATTTTATTAAACACATAGGCAGAACCTAAAGCAGCTACAATTCCTAATAAATATAAACCCATAAATACCAAGGCTTGAGCATTAAAAATATAGCCAATTGTTTCGTCAGGAACGACAAAACCTATCAAGACAATATAAACAGGAATTCGAGCAGAACAACTAATTAATGGCGTTACCATAATTGTAATCAAGCGTTCTTTCCAATTCGAAATCGTTCGAGTTGACATTACAGCTGGAATCGCACAAGCGCCACCAGAAATTAAGGCAACAATACTTCGACCATTTAAACCGAATTTCTGCATAATTCTGTCAAACATAAAAACCGCACGAGCCATATAGCCGATTTCTTCTAAAATCGCAATTAAGAAAAACAGAATCGCAATCTGCGGAATAAATATCAAAACGCCACCTAAACCTGCAATCAAACCTTCAGTAATCAAATCTCTAAACCAACTTTCTGGTAGAATACTTTTCACACCATCACCTAAAGCGCCAAAACCCGCATCAATCAAATCCATTGGAATTCCTGACCAAGTGAAAATCGCTTGAAAGGTTAGCAACATTAAACCAAAGAAAATAATTGGACCAAATACTGGATGAATCACGTATTTGTCGATTTTATCACTTATTGTTTCGGGTTCATCCTCGAATCTTTTATTCGCAACAACTTTATTCACGATTGGCGTGAATTTATCAAAGCGTTGCATCGTTTCATTTATTTGTCCACGCAAATAATGATAATTGGCATCTTCGCCTATATTGTATAATAGTTTTTGTTCTTGAGCATTTAAAAACGGTAAATTATCATGGTGATGCACCCAAAGCAAGGCTTGATAATCCGTCGTATCTTTATAAGTATTTTGAACAGTTTTAACGATTTCTCGTTCCTGTTTTGCTAAAGTATAAAATGCCTTTTCGGCTTGAAATGTATTTGATTGTTCTTGAAAATCTACCAAATGATTTTTCAACGCTTCTATTCCTTCTCCTGTTCTACTACTTAACTGAACGACAGGGCAGCTAAAGTTCTTTTCTAAAGCTGTTGGATTTACGTTTAAATTTTCTTTCCCAGCAATATCACTCATGCTTAATGCTAAAACCATCGGGAATCCTAAGTCTCGCAACTGAGTAAAAAGCAATAAATGCTTTTCCAAATTCATAATATCAGCAACATAAACAACGGCATCAGGATAATTTTCATCTTTGGGATTCGAAACGATATTCAGAACAACTCGTTCATCTTGTGAATTTGGGTGTAAACTATATGTACCTGGAAAATCAATTATCGTAATACTTCTGCCATTCGGCAATTCCGAAATTCCAATCTTTTTGTCCACCGTTACACCAGGGAAATTTCCAACTTTTTGACGTAAACCAGTTAATTGATTGAATAACGATGATTTTCCACTATTGGGGTTTCCTAATAATCCTATCTTGAACATTCTTTTTTTCTTTTGTTAATCGTCAATCGTTATTTGTTAATCGGTCGTTTCATGAAAGCATA
>CAZEOC010000123.1:2020-9576 GCA_964513525.1 uncultured Saprospiraceae bacterium
TTGAAGCGTCCGACCCTTACGAATTAGTGTTCTCGCAATAGCCGATTAATAATTAACAATTAATAATTAACACTTTTCTTACTCTTTTATCAAAATAGAATCCGCTTCATTAGAACGTAAAGCGACTTTGTTATTATCAATTCTCAAACAAACACCACCATTCATTGGTGCTTTTTTCAACATGCAAATACAGCTTCCAGGCAAAATTCCCATTGACATCATTCTACAAGCCATCGTTTCATCGCTAAACTCAACGATTTCACCCCATTGATTCTCTTGCAAATCCGTCAAGCGTTTATTTGATAAATTGCTATTCATAACTTATTTTGATTTAGTATAAATAAAAACAATATGCAAATTTAGGATAGAAAACGCAAAAAAGCTATTTTTTGTTGAGGAAAAAAGGCATTAATAATGATGATTTTTGTCATTTTATCAATACTTGACCTAACATTTTGCAAAAAATGGCTTTCGCCAAAACAGACACTCACCTACCGATGAGTTGATTGCGTTCTATAAAGTAAACAAATTAGATGAAGTTCGCCTACCTACTTTCTTGACTAATGAGCATTAATATATCTTAACAATGTAGCTATAATACAGGAATACTTTTCGATTTTATTCACCTGACGACTCAAAATCATCAGGTGAATCACTGAATAATCAATTATCCAAAGCGCCTTCTTGAATCCAAGTATTAATCGTTTGAATTTGAGTATCAGGTAAAGGTCCAGATGTAGGCATGATTCTATAACCATTTGCAGCTATTAATGAATCATAAAAACTTCCGTCATCAACACTCGTTTTAATTTTTGCATAAGTATGCAAAGACACACCACCAGATGGAGAAGTTGCTCCGTGACAAGAAATACATTCCGCTTGTACAATCGGAAAAACATCTGTCGCAAAAGAAACAGTTGTTACTATTGGTTCTTCCTCTTCGGGATAAAATTCTTCTCGATTATCAAAAAGACAACTTGTTAAGAATACAGTGAATGCAAACAAAAAGAATATAGCTTTTTTCATGTTTTTAATTTTTGAATAAAGTCTAATATACACCATTTGGAATGGTAAAATTATAACTTAGTTTTTAGACTAATTATTTTCACTAAAGTTAAAGCAACAAATAGAATTATCAAATTAAAAATTCTATAGAAATAGCAAAGCATTCGTTTTTACCAAAATTTATTAAAAAATGATTAAATTTGTCAATTGTATATTAATAATAACAATTATGTCATCAATACATCAGTTTAAGGTAGTAGGAATTAGTGGAGAAACGATTGATTTTGAGACATTCGAAGGAAAATATATTTTGATTGTAAATGTAGCGAGTGAATGTGGATACACACCACAATACGCACAATTACAGGAATTGTACGATAATTATAAAGATAAACTGGTAATTGTTGGTGTACCGTGTAATCAATTCGGTGGACAAGAACCAGGGACAAATACAGAAATTCAACAATTTTGCAAAGTTCGCTACGGTGTAACTTTTCCATTAACAACGAAAGTAGATGTGAAAGGAAAAAACCAACATGAACTCTATCAATGGCTCACTCAAAAGTCAAAAAATGGAGTACAAGACAGCGAAGTAAAATGGAATTTTCATAAATATCTGATTAATCCAAACGGACAATTACTCAAAGTTTTCCCTTCTTCTGCAAGTCCTTTTGACGTAACAGAATTGATAATTGATAATTGATAATTAAAAAACTACCATTATCAATTGTTCATTGTCCATTATCCATTAGTAAAATGCGTTTTTCACAAATTATTGGGCAACAGCCAACTAAAGATTTGCTAACAAGCATGGTTTCTGGCGACAGAATTCCTCATGCACAACTATTTCTTGGAGCAGAAGGCTCAGGAAACTTGGGTTTAGCATTGGCATTTGCTCAAATGGTTTTGTGTCAAAATCCTACAGAAACGGATAGTTGTGGACGTTGTGTATCTTGTATCAAGGTGAACAAAATGATTCATCCTGACGTACACTTCTCTTATCCGACGGTTGGGTCAAAAGTGACTGCAACCAATTTTATTAAAGAATGGCGAGGGGCAATGGAGGAAAATTCTTATTTGAATTTGAATCAATGGTTGCAAAAAATCGGTGCAGAAAATAAACAAGGAAATATTAATAAGGACGAATGTTTGGCGATTGTTAAGAAACTAAGCTTAAAAATATTTGAAGGGAAATATAAGATTTTAATCATGTGGTTACCTGAATTTTTAGGAAAAGAAGGGAATCGATTATTAAAATTAATAGAAGAACCGCCTGAAAACACCTTGTTTTTATTAGTTGCTCAGAATCAAGAATTGATTTTGAATACGATTTTATCTCGTTGCCAATTAGTGAAAATTAGTTCTTTGCAAGATGAAGAAGTTGCAGCAGGATTAATTGAGAAATTACAAGTAGAAAAGGCAGAAGCCTTAAAAATTGCTCATTTATCAAATGGGAATTTTAATGAAGCAATGTCGTTATTGGAAAATACCGAAAACGATAATGCGAAACTTTTTTTAGAATGGTTCCGAACTTGCTACAAAGGAAACGGCAAGGAAATGGTCGATTTGACTGGCGAATTAGCGAAGTTAGGTCGAGAGAACCAGAAATATTTTTTAACATATTCGTTGCACTTCCTACGAGAATTAATGGTGCTTCGAGTTACAAATAATGTTGATAATGTTCGGTTACAAAATGCTGAAAAACAAACCGCTATCAACATGACTAAAGTGATAGGTTTTGAGCAAGTGGAAAAAATAAGCACGTTGGTAAACGAAGCGATTTTCCATGTAGAACGAAATGCAAACCCGAAAATCCTTTTTCTGGATACGTCGATAAAATTGCATAAAACGTTGCGACAAAAACCTGTCTAATATAGATTGAGGGTTTGTGATTAGAGATTCGTCATTTTAATAAAAATTTTAATATTAAAATAGCTACAAATAACTAATCACCAATAATCAATCACCAATAACTAATATATGGGATGTGCAAGTTGTTCGTCTGGAGGATGTGGTACAAGTACCAACTCTGTGAACGGAAAAGTCGCAGGCTGCCAAAGTGCAGGAAGCTGTGGCTGTAATAGAAAAAATACTTACGATTGGCTTTCAGATATAGATTTACCCGATATTGATAATTTTGATGTTGTCGAGGTAAGTTTTAAAAATGGTGCAAGAAAAGGGTTTTATGTAAATCAACCTTTTGTACAAGCAATAACTGGTGATAATGTTGTTGTAGAATCTGGTGGCGGTTTTGATGTCGGTACAATTACGCTTTCGGGCGAATTAGTGCGTTTGCAAATGAAGAAAAAACGGGTCAAATTAGATGCTGTTTTGGAAAATGTCATCCGAAAAGCGAATGATAGAGATTTTCAACGTTTGCAAGAAGCGAGAGCTTTGGAACAAGGGACAATGGTAAAAGCTCGGGTAATTGCTCGAACTTTGAAATTAGAAATGAAAATTGGCGATGTCGAATATCAAGGAGATAAAAGAAAGGCAACTTTCTATTATACAGCTGATGGGCGAGTTGATTTCCGAGAATTGATTAAGTCGTATGCAAAGGAATTTCGAGTAAAAATCGAAATGCGACAAATTGGTGCAAGACAAGAATCTGCTATGATTGGCGGTTTGGGTTCTTGTGGTAGAGAACTGTGTTGTTCTACTTGGTTGACGGATTTTAAATCTGTTTCTACTGCTGCTGCTCGTTACCAAAACTTGGCAATAAATCAAGCAAAATTATCTGGTCAATGTGGACGATTGAAATGTTGTCTAAACTTTGAATTAGATAGTTATATGGATGCTTTGACGGATTTTCCGAAGAAGGCAGACTTCTTATTAACAGAAGCAGGAAAGGCAACTTTAGTAAAAACGGATATATTCAAAAGAGTCATGTATTATCAATATCGTGACGGAAAGAATAATAAATTTTACGCCTTGAATGTTGACCGTGTAAAGGTGATTTTGGGATTAAATAAAGAGGGCAAACGTCCATCAGAATTAATGCCTGCTGGTTATGAAGTATTCGATGCTACATTAGATGAGCCAGATTACGAAGCGGTTAATGATGTGATTGAATTAGCACCTTTGGAGCGTAAGAAACGCAGACGCAACAAAAATAATCGGAATAAGAATCGTAATTCACAATCGAATAGAAAGGATAACAAAACTGGTAATAAACCACAGGAAAAATCGAAGTCAAGACCGAAACCGAAGAGAACAAATAAAGTTGCTGGAAAGGTGATAAAAAAGGATACTTCTGCTCCAACATTTGAGGAGAAGAAAACTGATGGAAGCCCAGAAAAGCCAATAAGTAGAAATAAAAATAGAAATAGAAATCGGAACCGAAATAGAAATCGGAATAAGAATAAAAACGAGAATAAAGGTGAAAATAAATCGCCTATAAAATCTACGGAAAATAAACCGAAACCAGTAGCGAAAAAGGAAAATTCAAATCCAAAACCGTCAACGGAAAATAAGGGAGAAAATAATCAACCTTTAAGTGCAGAGGCTAAAAAGAAGCGAAATAATCGAAACCGCAGACGTAAAAATCGTGGTAATCGAAAACCGCCTCCACCAAAAGAGTAAAATGGGTTTGCTTACCCCTTTTTTAAAAAGCTGCTAATTTTTCAATTAGCAGCTTTTTTAATTTTCCTATTGAATCATCACTTTTTTCCTCAAACTATACCCTTCTTGAGTTTGAATCATTAGAAAGAAAATACCTGAAGGAAGCGCATGAACATCTAATAATCGTTCATTTGGTTCAAAAGTTTTTACGACGGTTCCATTGATATTGATCAATTGAATTTTACGAGGTCGAATAGCTTCTGAATATTCTATATTCAATACATCTAGTACAGGATTTGGATAAACTTTTACTTGTTTTTCGTTGATTCGTTGATTCGTTTATTTGTATTAGAGGGTAAACAGCTATACGAAACTAAAGTATCTGTAAAAATTGGTTCAATAGGATAGGAACAATTTGCTATCGTATCCCAATTAGAAAAAAGTAAAAAGCTTCTGGTAAAAGCATCAACTGTAACCGTTGTGTCATACATAGTTGTATTCATAGAATTGCAGCCTTCGAAGGTTAATACAATAATACTCGTAGTCGAAGCACTAAGTAAAGGAAAACCAACTGTCATCTTTTTTAATACTGGTCCAGTATGTGTACCGTTAATGCTTACGGAATCAACAAAACATGATGTAGAATCTATAGCTGATGTTTGATAAACAAACATACTATCAATTGTAATTTGTCCGTAGGAGATTTTTGAAAACAAAGGAGGAATAAGAAGATGTAAAATATCTTTTTCATTTTAATAGATTTTGTAATGATTGAAGAATTATTAATAAACATTAGAGAATAACTCAATTATATGTGAAGTCTTTTTATAAAAAATAGGAGTTAATGGAATTTTCAAATAAAAAAATACTTAAGATTAATTATTTAAACTAAAAAAATAAAAATTAATTTTCAACTTTTCATATACATTATCACCCAAAATCCAATGTATTCCTTTTAGGTATCATAATCATTTAACGATTCATTAGTCAAATTTTTAATTCAATAACAGTAAGTTTGCAATATTAAAAATTACCAAATCAAAAGATTAGATGACTTATCAAGAACGAACAACTCAATTTGCTGCAAAAGCAATTGCCTTAAATAAAAAATACAACCAATTTTCAATTGTCAGATTAATCAGTTTCCTTCTTGGAGTTGCCTTGATTATTTTCTTGTTTTCCTTTGGTGTGCTTTTCGGAGTTGTTGGGATTGTAGCTTTTCTATTGGCTTTTGGTAAATTCATTGGTTGGCATCAAAATGTGCAAAAAGAGAAATTGCATCATGAAGCTTTACGAGATATTAATCAAGCAGAAATTGATATTGCAAATGGTGATTATGCGAAGTTTGAAAATGGTCAAACTTATTTAGATGCGTTGCATCCGTACGCTGTGGATTTAGATATTTTTGGTGATTATTCCATCTTTCAATATTTTAATAGAACATCAACGAAAATCGGTGAAAAAACCTTTGCGAAGTTCTTATTAGAACCAACTAATAAAATAGAAATTTTGGCTCGTCAAGAAGCAGGTTTAGATTTGAAAAATCGTTTAGATTGGCGACAAGATTTCCAAGCAATTGGTTATAATTCAGAAGAAAAAGAACAAGATGTTCGTTTATTATTGACTTGGTTGAATGATGCGCCGATTCTATTAAATAATAAAGCAGCAAAAGTTATAAAAATCATTTTACCGCTATTTTTCTTTGCCTCTATTATTGGGGTTTTCTTTGGTTTACCATATCAAATCACCATCTTTTTATTCATTCTGAATTTAATCGTGAGCAATAGGAAAGTAAACCAAATCAATGAAATTCATGAGAAAACTGGTAAAGCTGGTGAATTATTAAAAAACTATGCGAACCTTATAGAACATATAGAAGGAGCGGATTTTGAGTCCGAAAAATTAAAAACTTTACAAAACAAATTCTTTATTTCTGACCGTTCTGCTTCTAAATCTATGAAGCGATTAGCCTTCATTATTCATCAATTAAATGCTCGATATAATATTTTTGCCATTGTATTAAATGGTTCTGTTTTTTGGGATTGGCACTGGATTTTGCAATTAGAAAAATGGAAAGCAGAAATGGAAACGAAGTTACCCGAATGGTTTGAAATCCTACAAGAAATTGATGCTTTAGTTACTTTAGGAACGCTACATTATAACCACAAAGATTGGATTTTACCGAATATTGATGAGGAATTCACAGGTTTGGAAGGAATCGGTTTAGGTCATCCGTTGATTGCAAAAAGCAAAAGAGTGACGAATGATTTAATCGTTCCAAATAGCGGACATATCAAATTGATTACTGGTTCTAATATGGCTGGAAAATCGACTTATTTACGAACGGTTGGTTTGAGTATTGTATTGGCAATGACTGGTTGCCCAGTTTGTGCAGAATCTTTGCGATTACCAATTTTGACAGTGAATACAAGTATGCGGACGCAAGATGTTCTGCACGAAAGTACTTCTTCTTTCTATGCGGAATTAAAACGATTAAAAACCATCATCGATTCGGTAGAAAATGGCGAAAAAGTATTTTTCTTGTTAGATGAAATCCTAAAAGGAACGAACTCTCGGGACAGACACACAGGTTCTCGTGCTTTAATCGAGCAACTCATCAAGTCAAAAGGAATGGGTTTAATCGCTACACACGATTTGGAATTAGGCGTTTTGGAAGCCGAAGCAAACGGAACTATTGAAAATCTATGTATCGAAGTAGAAGTACAAAAAGACCGTTTGGTGTTTGATTATACCATTAAAAAAGGCGTGAGTAAGAGTTTTAATGCAACTTATTTGATGCGAAATATGGGGATTAAGATTTAGTCGGCAGTTTTTAGTAACAGTTTGCATGGATTTCATTATTTGTTAAAATGGAAATTAATAGCAAAAGCAGCAAAACCAAGCCAAACTCGTTCTTCATTTTATAATCAAATCAAAAAAATAAACATGAAAAAATCATTAATTTTAATCTTATTAATTGCGCTAAGCGG
>CAZEOC010000124.1:0-9571 GCA_964513525.1 uncultured Saprospiraceae bacterium
TTGCATTTCCTCCAAATCCATCTTATCCAGATTAAAAGCAGCTTGAAATATTTTATCAATCGCATAGATTTTATTCAAATGTGCTTTCAACCAATTACTCATCGTAATCATGAAGAAAATTCGATTCGAATGATTATCTATATATTTTTTTAATATTCTAATATTATGACTAATCGAAAATTTAGTAGAAGTCCATAATTCGATATCATCTATCCATACCAAATATTTATCACTGGAAGCATATTTCTTTACAAACTCCAACGTTTCTTCTAAATTATAATCACATTGGAATTTTCTTCCATTAAGATTAATTAAACCAGTTGGAGACAAGCGGATAAATTTATTTCTAAAATATCTCAAAGCGACCATTTCGCCAAAAAGCGATTTTCCAGAAAATCGTTTTCCATGCAATACAATACTTCCTCGAAAACCTTTATTCCATTGCTGAATCATGTTTTCGATATGCTGCATATCGAGTTTCCTCTCTACCCAAAACGATTCTCCGATATATCCTTTCGTCAAGAAAATGCTTGAATAATCCTGATTTTCACTTGTCGGTTGATGCGTTTCAATATATCGAACTACTTTTTCAGAAATACTTAAAGCACTTTCTTGTTCTACCGTTGTTCTAAAATCCTGAATTCGACCAGTCAGGCGATTAAAGAAAGTTTCCGCTTGTGTGAATAATCTGTTTTGTTTGAATTTAAATTGATTAATCGTCGATTGTAATCGAACAGAAAGAAAATTCTCATTCAAATTATAAACAGAAGATAATAAAAACGTTTTATCAATTCGTTGATTAATCGTTTCAAAAAGTTTATTCAAATTGACTGTCCAAACAGCAGTTTTTTCTAAAAATAAATTCAAAGGAGCAATTAATTCAACCTTTTCTGTTGTTTTGATAATCCCTTCTTTCTCCTCATTGGATAAAAGAGTTGTACGATTATGAATATTTACCAAAGCCATTTTTAAACTATCGGAAATATATTCCATAATTTCCCAAGCTTCATATAAAAGCGGTAAAATCTCAGATTCAATCCAAAATCGACCATCTCTTTTGAAATTAACATCTTTAACAGAAATGAATCCTTCTTCAACACCAACAGGAACAGCAACTTTATCGCCTAAAATTTTTAAATGCTCTTGAAATGCCGAACTAAAAGGTTCTTGAAACTCTTGTTGCTTGATTTGTAATTCTGCATTTTTAACAAAATTGGCAATTTTTCCGAATTTCAATTCCAAATTTTCATCAATGAAATCAATGACTTGTTCTACTAATTCTTCTTTCTCTTCAATTTTCTGTTTGCAAACCGTAATATTATCTTCTATCAAAGTATGAATCGTCAAAAATCCTTTACTATTGATTTCAAGAAGATTGTACTTTTCATTCAAATCTAAACTCTGTTCAGCTATTGCCGAAAATTGTTTTTTATAAACTTCCCAAGGAAAATCTTGTTTTTCCCAACTTTCTAAAATCTTCTTTTTAGAACTTTTTTCAGTAATTAAAGTCGTTTGATTTTCACAATAATTATCTAAACTTTCAGCAGCAGCAATTACGTTTGTTTTAGCTACTGATTTATAATTATCAAATTGTGATTCAGTAAGTTTATTATCTAATAATTTGACTTGTGCCTTTTGAGTTTCAAATAGAATATCTCGCCACAAAATCAAAACAGATTTTAATTGCGGCATGAATAAATAATGCGTAATTAATAAATTAAAATATTCTACCTCATTCTTTTCGTCTTTTGTTGTATTAAGAACAACTTCAGCAGTCTCCTCACCAAAAGTAATAAGTGCATCAACAATTGATTTTTGACCAATCGCTAAAGCATTCATATACTTCAAATTATCTTCTTCTGCCCAAACTTTTTCAATCGTTTCAGCTAATAATTTTGAAAATTCAATATATCTCAATTGCAAATCATTCATATTTCTCTTATATAATTATTGAGTTGAAAAATAACAACAACTCAAAAGTCATTTTAGCCTTAAAAAGTAATCATAAAAGCTTGATTAAACTTTGAATAATTACTGAATAGCGAAAATAATATTTTAATTCTAATATGTTGTATTAATGAGCTTATTCTATCAATCAATTTTGTATTAAACGATTGGAAATAAATTTAGTCACCAACTTTCACAAAGTGTTTAATATTCAACATTTTGTTAATAATTAGTTTTCTTGCATTAAAAAACAACAAATACTTTTCACAATATTATCATTCCTTTATATTTGCATCTTTTTAAATAAAAATAATTTCAAGTAATCTGAAGTTAATCATTTTGAATCAAATATGAGAGTTTTTAAATTTGGAGGTGCATCAGTAAAAAACCCTGATGCAATTAGAAATATCACAAATATTTTAAAGAGTTATCAATCAGAAGAATTGGTAATTGTAATTTCTGCATTTGGTAAAATGACCAATGCATTAGAGGAAGTTATTAATAGTTATTATAATCAAGCAGATGATTTACAAGCAAAGTGGGATTTTGTAAAAAATTATCATTTTGAAATTATTGATAATTTATTTGATAATAATCATCCCGTTTACGAAAGAGTAAATGAATTATTTTCAGATTTTGAAACAATTCTGAACGCACCTAATGATAAAGAATTTGATTGTGTTTACGACCAACTTGTTTCCGCTGGTGAAGTTTTATCTACTTCTATTATTCAACAGTTCTTATTAGCTAATGATTTACCTTCTAAATGGGTTGATGCTCGTAAAATCATTAAAACAAATGATACTTATCGGGAAGGAAAAGTAGATTGGACAGCAACTGCAAATAATTTCGTGAATGACGTAAAGCCTTTATTAGCAGAAGGATTTGTCGTAACTCAAGGATTTATAGGAAGTAACGAAGCAGGATTGACGACAACATTAGGTAGAGAAGGTTCTGATTATACCGCAGCAATTGCAGCATTCAGTTTAGATGCGGAGAATATGACGGTTTGGAAAGACGTTCCAGGAATTTTGACTGCTGACCCAAGACTATTCAAAAATGTTACTAAGATTGACCGTTTATCTTTCCGTGAAGCGATTGAAATGACTTATTATGGAGCAAAAGTAATTCATCCAAAAACCATCAAACCTTTACAAAATAAAAGTATTCCGCTTATGGTAAAATCATTTATTGAGCCTCAAGGAAACGGTACAATTATTTCTGAAAACTTTGAAGCAGCTTATCCGCCTGTAATTGTTGTAGAGAAAAATCAAGCTTTACTTCAAGTAGCTCGTAAAGATTTCTCTTTTGTTGATGAAGAAAGTTTGAGTGAATTATTTGCTCTTTTCGCACAACATAGAATTAAGGTAAATATGATGCAAAATACTGCGATTGGTTTTTCTATTTGTGTTAATAATGTACCAGCTCGACTGAATAAATTAATGGCTGATTTGAGAGAGTTTTATAAAGTTTTCAAAGATGATAATGTTGAATTAATTGCAATTCGTCATTACCAAGAAAATATTATTGAACAATTGAAAGCTGGTAAAATTGTCATGTTGGAGGAAAGAATTCGTAGTACAGTAAAATTGGTTATGAAAAATATTCCAAATATTGAGCGTATTGACGCATAAATCAATGGAGTATTCAAATCTTCAAATTAGTTTCATCTAAGAATTAACTAATTTTACAAACAAAAAAGCCGTTCATTTCAATTGAAATGAACGGCTTTTTTGTTTGTAATTAACTAACTATTAAAAGAATCTATAACGGTAATCACTTACCTCTGTTTGCTTACGTAAAGATTCAAATAAACGAGAACTAACTGCTGCTTTCACAGGAGCAGTTGCTTGTTGTTTAGCTGCTGGTAAATCACCTGGAGTTGATGGTTCAGGAATAAATGTTGGTTCGATAACATAAACCGCTGTATTTCCTTCAATCGGTGAAGAAACTTCATTTAACTTCATCCCAAATACAGAACCAGCAATTTTAGCTTCGCTACCCATTCCTGGTATATTCGCTGTATTTGCACTGACTTGGCTTGCAGTTTGAACCTGTCCTTCAAAAGCAGTTGCAATTGCATCTAAAGCTTGTCCTTTTTCTATTTTATTTTTGATAATCTCCGCTTTTTTCTCATTCTTAACAGCAGTTTCTGCACGTAAACGAGTAGCATCATCATCTAAAGTAGCTACGCCTTCTTCTAAAATAGAACGTAATCCAACTACTGCATATTTATCAACATAGATATCTTCTCCTGTACTTTCAAAGATGTAAACTTCATTTGAAGCATCACCTGGTTCTGCGTCATATCCCCACTTAATGATTTCTCTTGCAGGTTCTCCATCACCAATACCAAGTAAACGATAGTCATTACGTTTTGCACCAGTAGAAATTGATTCCACTTTATAACCAGCTTCTTCTGCTTTAGCAGACATATCATCCATATCTTTTAAAGATGCCGCAAATTTTGCTGCTTCTCTTTGAAGCGTTTTTTCAGTTTCTGAACTTGGAATAATACTTTCTGTCAAATAACCAACTAAGTAACCCATTTTTCCAGATTCATACTTTCTTCTTACTTGTACAATATGAACACCAAATTGAGTAATTACTTTGTTATACTCACCAGTTTCTGCTTTAAAAAAGACTAAATCATTAAATTCTTTCACCATAAGACCTTGTGAAAAATTACCTAAATCACCACCTTTCTTATTATTACTTCCATCTGTACTAAAGTATAAAGCTAAAGAATCGAAATTCGCACGTCCAGCTTCTAACTCAATAATCAAACTATCAACAGTTGCAATTTCAGCTCTCATTGCTGCATAATATGCTTCTTGAGTTGTTTGTTCTTGACTAACACCACGTAAAATATGTCTTGCATTTACAGAATCTGGTACAATTTGCTTATCAACTAACTTTGCTATTTTATATTTGTTACCATCAACATAAGGACCGAAAACAGTTCCAACTGGAATCTGTCCTACCGTATCTTGAATTTGAGTAGATAATTTATCTTTTAACTCAAATGTTTCTTGATAAACTCCTCCTAAACTATTTGCGATATAAGATGAATCATCTTCTGCACCAGCTAATTCAGGAACCAATTCAGTTAATCTTTCAGCAATATCCGCTGAATCTTTAGCAGTTGGTTGTACATCAAAAAGGATATAATCGAATTTACGAGTTTCTTCATCAACCATAAATTGACCTTCATTCTCGCTAATATAATTTTCCAATTCTTTATCAGTTACTTCAATCTCCTCTTTAATAGAAGCATAAGGAATACCAACGAAACGGAAATCAGCTTTACGATTTGTCGCATTGTGCTCCATTTCTGCCATCCAAGTTGGTGTATAAATTGCGTGTGACGCAATTGAAGTGATTTTCTCTTCTAAACGGTCTAATTTGATTTGTTCCGTCAACGTATTCCAATAAGCTTGTTCATCTTCAGACATTTCACCAGAAGCAACACGTTGCTTAATATTATTAAGTTGATTCATATCAACTTGACCTGTACGTTGATTACCAAAAGCTTGTTTAATTATCGGACTCAAACTCTGAGGATTTGGTCCATAAGCTAATTCATTAAACTCATCATCACTTACAGAAAGTCCTAAAGCTTCGGCTTCACCCTGTAAAATTGATTCTCTAATATAATATTGCCATAATCCTTCTCTAATCTGAAACTGTGTAGATTGAGATCCACCATACAACTCTTCTTGTCTTTTTTGAAAGTCTGTGATTGAAATTTCCTTTCCTTCGATTTCTCCAATTGTGTTAGAAGTTCCAAATACATTAGAATTCTGTCCAATCATGTCCATCAATAAAAATCCGCCCATTCCAAGCCCAATAAAAACAATCAAAATCCAACTTCTCTTACGAATTTCACCTATAAGTGCCATTGTTGTAATAACTTTTGCTAAATAAAGAAGCACAATCGTCAAGCGAAATGTCTTCTTTTATCGTGTTTATTTAATAATTCTGTTATCGTCAATCAATAATCAATGAATTATAAAACTATTCAAACTTTAACATTAAAAAATGTATTCTAAATAAATACCCTTTGGTTTTTATCTAAAAGGTGTAATAGTTTATAATTAATACTTCATTGTTTATTAAAAACCTTTAATTTTATATTTGGTTAAAAACCAAAAGCAAAGAAAACCAATTTTTATAAAGATTTTCAGATGACTTTGCATTAAAGGCACGCAAAAATACTGTTTTTCTTCACTTAATGAAAAAAATGTTTTTAACAATACAAGATTTAACGATATTTTGATAAAAAAACTGGTTCTTATAGATTATAAACAAGTTTCTATAACCAAGTTCAAGCATTTCAATATTTAAAAATATAGACTTACTTTTAATGATTCTTTTTGAATTCTAATATCAATGGACAAATATTTAACTATGAAAAAATTATTATCAATATTAATCGTATGCTTTTTAGCGATTACTACTAAAGCTCAAATTACAATCACAACTAATGATATGCCTGGAATGAGTGATACTTTGCGATTTAGTTCTGCAAATATTGATGCCGTTACAGATAGTACTTATCAAGTAACTGGAGCAAATATTACTTGGGATTTTTCACACTTAACGGCAAACTCTCAAGATTTAGAAGAATATAAACCGTCTCTTCTAACACCTTATGCTGGTTTCTTTTTTGGATTCAATAGATATGGGAAATTAGAAGCAGATAGTATTGGTTTTGGTCAATTTGTTTTTAGAGATGTTTATCGGTTTTATAAAAATACCAATTCTAAATTTGAGGTAGAAGGTGTTGGTTTGAGGTATTCTGGTTTTCCAATTCCATCTTATTATGATGATAATGACGAAATTTATCAATTTCCTTTAGATTATAACGATTTTGATAGTTCGACTTTTGATTATACACTTTCTCTATTGACTTTAGGTTCATTACAAACTAAAGGCTATAGAACAAATTCTGTTGATGGTTGGGGACAAATTACTACGCCTTACGGGACATTTGCGGCACTAAGAGTTACAACAGATATTGTTTCTACAGATTCTATTTCTGTAGGTTTCATAAATTTTGCTTTCCAAAACCATCAACGAGAAGTAAAATGGTTAGCTAATGGCGAAGGTTATCCAATTTTACAAGTTTCTGGAGCAGTACTTAATGGTAATTTCAACCCAACCTCGGTTGAATATCGAGATAGTTTTAGAACTTTTGCTCCTTCTCCTTTTGCACCAACTGCATCTTTTGAAGCAGACAATCTAACACCTTTCACAAATGATACGGTTAGTTTTACAAGCAACGCTTTCTTAGCTACTCATGCTTGGACATTCTCACCAAACACTGTGACTTACGTCAATGGAACAAATAGTGGCTCTCGAAATCCTGAAGTTGTTTTTGATGTATCTGGATTTTATGATGTTTCTTTAAATGTTACCAATTTATTTGGAAGTGATGATACAACAGTTGTTCAATATATTGATGTTTCGTTTGTCTCTAATTCAACGAATTTAGCAGTTACCAATGACTTGAAAGTGTTTCCAAATCCTACAACTGACTTTATTAATATCGCTTATAACTTAAATATAAAAGAGGAAGTAATGATTTCTGTTTTTGATTTACAAGGTCGTGAATTGGCTGTTTTATTAAATCAAACACAAACTGCTGGAACACAGAGTGCTAATTTCAATTTAGCGGACTACAATTTATCCAATGGTATTTATTTATTAAAAATGCAAATTGGAAAAGAAACTCAATGGCTGAAATTGATTAAACAATAATAATTTTAGAAAAAAATTGAAAAAGTCCTTTCCTATTTTTTGGGAAAGGGCTTTTTTATTTTCACATCGAATTATTCAAATACGTTCTAAAGAAATAATCATTTGAGAAATACATTCCAAAACCAAAAACTATGAAAAAAATATTCTACTTAAGTTTTTTATTATTGACAATTTCAAAGTTTTCTTATTCACAAACCAACTGCATTGATTTTTTTCCTTTTGGTGATGTAGTTTCAATCGCTGAAAAAGATAATATCTTTTGGTTAGCGACATCAGATAATGGGTTAATTTCATTTGATAAACAAACATTAACAACACAGTATTTTGATACAACAAATAGTCTACTTGATGAAAACAAAATTGTAGCCATTTGTCATCATAATAATCAATTATACCTAAGTACACCGAATAAATTATTTCGTTTTGATAATGGACAAATATCATTAGTCAATGATACAATTAGCGGTTTACTCATTGAAAATCAATCTAATGAGTTAATCGTAGTTGATGTTGAAATGGTTTATTTTTTACAAAATGATTTGATTATTCATCATAAAGATTTAAATACAGTTTTTGATGTACGTTCAGATTGTTGTACTGAAAACACTGATCTTACCTTGGATGCGTCTGGAAATTTATGGATTTCTCGATATGCCTTTTATGAATATGATATAATAAAATTTGATGGAATAAATTGGGAAAGTTATCATAGTTTGAATACCGCTACTTTCCCTATCGAATCCTATACTTTTAATGGAATTAGTAGTTTTCAAAATAATATATTAACAACTTCTTGGGGCGGAATCCATCAATATAACCAAGGAACTTGGACTAATTTTTATGATTTCACAAGTCCAATTATCAATAATCAAGATAGTATTATTGGTTATTTAGGGGCGATTCATCAAGATAATGCTGATTATTTCATACTTGGTACGGATTATAGAAACTTAAATCTACCTCCAAGATTATTATCTTATTCTTTTATTCAAAATGAATGGAATTTTTTCCCCATTATAGATAGTTTACCTGCCATAATTCAACACATTTATTCCGGTACAACATCTATATATATTGGGACTTCAAACGGATTAGGTATAATTGATAAAAGTTGCTTTTTAACAAATACAAAATCTATTTCAATCGAACAAATTGATGTTAGAGTCTTTCCCAATCCAGCTATCAATGAAATAAATATTGAAAATAAGTCTAATGAAAGAATTGATAACATAGAACTTTATAATATAAATGGACAATTAATAAAAACCTTTCAAGAATCAAATTCACTTGATTTAAGCGAGATTAACAGTGGATATTATATTCTATCCATTTCAATTAAGAATGAAAAAATCAATTATAAAATTAAGATTAAGTTATAAGCTATAAATTAAAAAGACCTTTTCAGAAAACCTGAAAAGGTCTTTTTAATAATTACAATATAAATTTATCAATTTTATTGTCCAGCTACATCATGAGAAATATCCATTCCACTCAATATTGCTTCTAAAATATCATCATCTTCAGCATTATACCCTTGCTTCAAATCAATATCATACATTTTACTTAAAGCACTCCAATAAGAAGCTGTAAATCCACCTCTTAACTCTTTTACCAAATCATACATTGGTACGTCTAATTCTCGCTCAATCATCTTAATTAAGATTCTACCTTGAGTTCGAGTCAATCCCTTTAAAGGGTCTTTGAAATTATCTTCTAAATCTTTTTGTAATTTTTTAATATGTTTTTTGCGATTTCTATTTTTCATATCAGCCGTTGCTACTTCTAATTCGCGAAATAAACGAATCGCTTCTACTGCATATGGATATACTTGATTTGCATGATATTTCATTCTCAAATAATG
>CAZEOC010000125.1:0-9539 GCA_964513525.1 uncultured Saprospiraceae bacterium
AAATCGTCTGACTTCTGATAGTAAAACGGTCTGATATCTGTCTTCTGAATAGTAATGTATTTTTATCAATTGTTTTCATTGAATAATTTAGAAGTAAAACCAAAGCACTCAGCTTCATTCAATCCAACCAACCTTTTTCCGCCATTGCTCAAACTCTTTTTTCCGTTGTTCAAAATCCGTTGGTAATACTTGATTATCTTGTCTTGCTTGTTGTCTTATAAGTTCCGTTTGTGCTTCGAGTGTATTCAAACCAATAGATTTTCTTCTTTGATTTACTTTATTTAAATCATCAAATCGATTTGGGTTTAACACACCATTTTCATCCCAATCAAACTGAGTTCCATAAAGTTGAGGTTTCCCTTCAAACACAGCGATTCGGTCAGTTAAGTAAGCCAAATTCTTTGGATTAGCTTGTTTTTCATTCACCGAAATTTCTAATAATTGAGCACATTTTCTCATAAATTCAGGTTGACCAATCGAATGTTGTATTACAAGCCAAGCAGCTTCGCTCGCTTCTTTTCCGACTTCAATAATCGTTGGATAACCAAAATTATTAATTATTTCATTCAACTTAGAAGCATTACGATTATGCAACTTTTCCATTGCTTTGTTATAGCCTTTTTCAAGTATTCTTTCTTCTATCAATTTATCTCGAAGTGCTAAATCTTCATTTTTTAATTGGATAATTTTATCAGCAATGCTTTCATAGTTTCTCAAATTTATTGTCATTTTATATTCCAAAAAAGGATGATTCTCCCAGTAGATAATTTCTTCCTGAATAAATTCAAAACCAAATTTTTCATAAAAAGGAAGTACCAATTTATTACTAGTTAATTCGATTTGTTCCTGTCCATTTAGTTTTAATTGAGATAACATTTTTTGTAATAAAAGACCTCCAAAACCTTGACCACTAAATTTAGGATGAATATAAAAACCCTTAATTTTTGGAGCATCAAATTGAATAAATCCACTTGCTTTACCATCTATTTCTAAAACGATACATTTCCTATTCAAGATTTGACTTTTCACTTTATTAACGTTATAACCTCTTCGCCAAATTTCGAGTGCTTGAATCGCATAATTTTCCGAATGAAAAAAATTGATACTTTGTATAATCAAATCACTTACTGCGATAGCATCTTCCTCTATAGCTGCTCGCATTATTATGGCTGATTTTGTTTGAGTTTTAAAAGTCATCTTTATTATTATTAATGGTTGGCAAAACGATAAACTAAATTAGTTAATGTTTTAGATTTGTTTTCCGTGCCTTAAGTACAATTTCCTAATCAAACATCCAATTAATTCAATAATTCTTAACAGATATTTATTATCATTATAAATTTAGTAGTTAAATTGAACTTTAATTATCAATTTGTTTTTTATATTTCTTTGGTGTTGTAATTTTGATAAAAATGAAATTTAGGTTGATATGCAATTGAAAGTCTGTGGTATGAAACAACCACAAAACATTGAGGATATTACCGCACTGATGCCGGATTATTTGGGATTTATCTTTTATGAAAAATCAAAGCGATATGTGGGCGAGGATTTTGATGCAGCACTAACAAATCATTTGCCGAAAGGCATCAAGAAAGTCGGTGTTTTTGTAAATGCAAGTTTAGATTATATTTTAGCAAAAGTCGAAAAATATGGTTTGGATTTGGTACAGTTGCATGGTGAAGAAACGCCTGAATTTTGTAGCATAAACCGCATTGCCTTTGCCAAAAACGGTTTAAACACGAAAATTATCAAAGTTTTTTCCATTGGTGAAACTTTTGATTTTGCGCAATTAGAACCATATAAATCACATTGCGATTATTTTTTGTTCGATACAAAAGGAAAAGAAAAAGGCGGAAATGGAATTACTTTTAATTGGAATGTTTTAGCGCATTACGATAATGAAAAACCATTTCTTCTAAGTGGTGGATTAAATTTAGAAAACATCGAAAAAGTAAAACAATTAGCGCATTTAAATATTGTAGCAATTGATGTGAATAGTGGGTTTGAAATTGAACCTGCTTTGAAAAGTGTGAAGAAAATAAAAAGATTGATAGACCTATTGGCAAACAGCATTGCCTTTGTCTAATTGGAAGATTTTAAAAATATAGAAATGAATTATCAAGTAAACGAAAAGGGGTTTTATGGCAACTTTGGTGGTGCATATATTCCCGAAATGTTGTATCCGAATATCAAAGAATTAAAGGATAGATATTTGGATATTATTAATACAGAAGAGTTTCAGCGAGAATTTCAGGATTTGTTGAAAGATTATGTCGGACGACCTTCTCCTTTGTACTTGGCGAAACGATTATCTGAAAAATATAATACGACAATATACTTCAAGCGAGAAGATTTGAATCATACTGGCGCTCATAAAATCAATAATACGATTGGGCAAATTTTGGTCGCAAAAAAACTTGGAAAAAAGAAAATTATCGCAGAAACTGGTGCAGGTCAACACGGTGTTGCAACTGCTACCGCTTGTGCTTTGATGGGAATGCCTTGTATCGTTTATATGGGTGAAATTGACATTGCTCGCCAGCAACCGAATGTGGAACGCATGAAGTTGTTAGGAGCGGAAGTTGTTCCTGCAAAATCGGGAAGTCGAACGCTAAAAGACGCAACAAACGAAGCGATGCGTCACTGGATTTCTAATCCTGAAGATACACATTATATCATTGGTTCTGTAGTCGGTCCACATCCTTATCCTGATATGGTTGCACGGTTTCAGGCGGTGATTAGTGAGGAAATGAAATGGCAATTAGTCGAACATACTGGTAAAGAAAATCCAGATTATATCTTGGCTTGTGTTGGTGGCGGAAGTAACGCAATGGGTGCTTTTTATCATTATTTGAATGATGAAGATGTAGAATTAATTGCGATTGAAGCAGCAGGCTTGGGTGTAGAAAGTGGCGAATCAGCAGCGACAACGGTACTTGGAAAATCTGGAATTTTACATGGAAGTAGAACGCTTTTGATGCAAACATCTGATGGTCAAGTTGTAGAACCGTATTCGATTTCGGCTGGTTTAGATTATCCAGGAATTGGACCTGTTCATGCACACTTATTTGAAACTGGAAGAGCTAAGTTTTTAGCCGTTACAGATGAAGAAGCGATGCAAGCGGGGATTATGTGTAGTCGAATTGAGGGAATTATTCCTGCTATTGAAACAGCACATGCTTTAGCCGCTTTGGATAAAATTGATTTTAAACCGACTGATGTTGTCGTAATTAATTTGTCAGGTCGTGGTGATAAGGATTTGGCGACTTATTCAAAGTATATTTAAAATGTGCTGATGTGTTGATGTTGGAAGACGCACAAAACTAAAAAATTAAATAGAAACAGTCATTCCGACGTAGGTCGGAATCTCCTAAGTTGCAAAGACTCAATTATAGTAAAGCTACATTTTTAATTTTGTGCTTTTTAAACTTTGTGCCGTTGCCTTCAGGTGATTCCGACCTCCGTCGGAATGACGGAAAGTATGGAGGAAAATGAAAAACAGAATAATAGAATTATTTAATAATAAACAATCGGAAATCTTATCAATATTTTTCACAGCAGGTTTTCCAAACTTGAATGATACCAAAACGATTTTGGAAAGTTTGGAAAAATCTGGTGTAGATTTGGTAGAAATCGGAATGCCATATTCTGACCCTGTTGCAGATGGCGAAACGATTCAAATGTCCAACAAAGTCGCTTTAGACAATGGAATGACTTTGAATTTGCTTTTTGAACAATTGGCAGAAATTCGGAAAACGGTTTCTATGCCTTTGATTTTGATGGGTTATTTGAATCCTGTGGAACAATTTGGTGTTGAGCGATTTTGTCAAAAAGCAGTGGAAGTCGGAATTGATGGTTTGATTTTACCTGATTTACCAATTGATTTGTACATAGAACAGTATAAATCTATGTTTGATAAATATAACTTATCAAATGTTTTATTGGTTACGCCACAAACTGCGGAAGAACGTATCCGAATGATAGACGATAATACAGACGGATTTATTTATATGGTTTCTGATAATAGTATTACTGGAAAAACATCTGATGGCGTTTCGGATAATCGTTTGGCGTATTTCAATCGAATCCAAGCAATGAATTTGACAAATCCGACGATTATGGGTTTTGGTATTCATGATAAAACAACTTTTCAAATGGCTTGCGAACATTCAAAAGGTGCAATAATTGGAAGTGCTTATATTAGATTATTGGAAGGAAGTACAAATCTCGAAAAAGATATTTTAGGTTTTGTTGAGGGAATTAGAAATTAACAAAAACGCCAAACAGCTTGAAGTTGTTTGGCGTTTTTTGTTGACAATTCAGTTGGTGGTGTATCAACTAAATTGTCTTAAAAAAAGGATATGTTTTCTTATTCTTTAGTGCTTGTGCGCTTTACGTTTGCTATGTTTCCATTTGCCAGGCTGCATTGTTCTAACAATCGTTTGCTGGCGAATATCACTTCTCAATTGTACTAATTCTGGACGATTATACATCGCATTAATTTTCTGATCTGCAATCGTATTTCCTGTTGGTGGATTATCTGCAACTACGAATACAGAGAATACTTCTGCAATATCTTCTGCAGGATTTGTAGCCGCATAATCCGTTACGAATCTATCTTGATATTGATTATAAAAACGCTCTACATCTGCATCGGATTCAACATCATTTGCTTCGTCAATAATATCACTCCATCCAATATTGAATAGTTCATATAAGTAAGAATTTGTTCTACTACAACCTTCGCCAATATGGAAAGTTCCACAAGCTGCTTCGCTTACTGCAACATCTAATTGTAAATGATTCAAGGTCAAAACATGTGCAAATTCATGAATAATTGTATGTGTGAAATCTTCATTCAAATTAATCGTTTCCAAATCAGGAACAATCTCAATTGCTAATCCCATTTTCCATTTACTCAAATCATTTCCATCAACTGGCGTAACATAACCTAAGACTTCATTATTACCATAGAAAATCTCAAATTGTGTAATAAAATCTCTTTGTGCTTCTGGAATTAATTGAGTGTAATATTCCCACATTTTTTGATGTGTTGTATAATCCTCTTGGTAATTTTTCAAGTTGTTTGGGACATTGAAATCTTGAATTTTCGAAATTTCATTTCCATTTACTTGATACAAAGTCAGTGCACCTTCTTCGCTTCCCGAATCCGTTTGTCCATCATCATAATAGCCATCATCAAAATCACTATTTGGAAATAAACCTTCATTCGTACAAGAAGTGAAACCCAAAATCATTACTAAAAATATCCAAACTAAATTTTTCGTCTTTGTCATAATCTTACTGTTTTGTAATTTTTTTAATATTGTTTTTTCAATTTGCTGATTTTCATTAGCAGTGTTTTTGTTCGTTCTGATATTATGACATTTGAAAATTCGTTTCCCCCTATTTGAAAATATTTTTTTCTCATTTTTATTAATCGGCTTCCACCAACTTATCTGAGAACTGCATCTAAAAGGTTAAAAATCAACAAATATGAAAAAGACATTTATTCTATTACTAACCTGCTTAATCGTGAATGCTGTTGCGGCACAAATTGTACAAAAAGAAACCGTGTATTTTGGCTTTGATAAATTTAAAATCAACAACACCATTAATGACCAATTAACTGAAAGTATTAATAAAATAAACCCTGAAAGTATTATTCAAATTGAAATAACTGGTCATACAGACAGTGACGGAAATGAGGGATATAATCAATCATTATCTAATAAAAGAGCAATGGAAGTTTATAATTTTTTCCTTAATAATGGTATTGTAGAAGGCAAGTTGCAAATGACTTATTCAGGCGAAAAGAAGCCAATTGCTTTGAATAATAACAAGATGAATAAAAGTAAGAATCGACGAGTTGAAATATTAATTGAATATATAGATTCAGAAAAAGAAGCTTTTAACACCAAAATGAGAGCTTTCACAGTAAGTTTTGACGAATACTTGATTAACCCCAAATTAGATACTATGATTATATTGGATAATAAAGGTACAATACTTCATATTCCTAAAAACTGTTTTGTTGATGCTACTGGCGAATTAATTCAAGAAACAGTGAATTTAAAATATAGAGAATTTAAAAACTCTGCAGATATGGCTTTTTCTAAAATTCCGATGATGTATGATGAAGAATCGTTTTTTAATAGTTCGGGAATGTTTGAAATCGAAGGAAATGCAAATGGAAAACCAGTCAATATTGCGGCTCAAAAACAAATAGTAATTGATTATGCCTTAGCAAAACAAAATCCTGATATTCAATTCTTTAATCTAAATGAAGTCAATCAAAAATGGGAAAAGGTACAAGAAATTGAACCAATCAATCTTAAGATTAATAACTCTGATATAGAAACAAAGAAAGTTTGGGTTGACGGGAATTTGGTTCAAGAACAAGAGTGGGTTGATGGCGAGTTAGTGAAAGATAATAATTGGAATGCTGAATTTTGGGAAAATGCTCAAGACAGTGTTTTTGTGGATACTGCATTCTTTAATAATCGCCAAAATTTCCAACCTCTTATAATAGAGGACGATGGCAATAGAGACAGCGGAACTTTATTAGCAGAAGGAATGAATGTTGGTCATACTTACCCTGCGATTATAAAAGGATTGAATATTGACAACTTTGGAGTTTATAATTGTGACCAAATTTATAGAGTAAAAGATAGAGTCAGTATCGCAGCAAAATATATTGATAAAGAAGGGCAAACTATCAAAAGTGCTTCAGTTTTATCCATGATTGATTTAAATTATAATGGAGCATTTTCTTTTGCACCAAGACAATTCATATGTAGTGCAACTGGAGAAAATGCTTTGGTTTTATTCACGAAAAAAGGAAAAATTTATCTACTTGACAAAGAGCAATTTAAAGAAATGAATATTAAAAAAAGTGGTGAATACATTTTCACCATGAAAGATATGACAGAAGAAATCAAAAATACAGACGATTTAGCAACCTATTTGGGAATTGATATGTAGATTTTTTAGTACTTGATTTTCAATCTATTAGGTCGAAATTATTAAAAGTAATTTTCTCCTATTAGATTGGACTTTTGAAAATGCTAAATTATTAACTCTACAAGATATTTTAATATTTATTATTAATGACTTTTCCACCAAAAATACAATTCTCAACATCTTTCCCTTTATAAATCATAGTTTCGACAAGAACAACATAAGGGAATAAAAACAAAATTACTATGAGAGCAACAACATTATTATTAATGCTATTTTGTGGAATTCTGAATACCGCAATCGCACAAGACAAATCAACAGACAAAACATTATCACCTTACTTTTTTGTGAAAACGGATGATAAATCCGTGGAACAAATGCCACTTTTACACACTGATGCTGAAGTGAATATTGCAGGCGTAATTGCCAATGTGAAAGTGACACAAGTATATAAAAACGATGGAACAAAACCTTTGGAAGCCATTTATATTTTTCCTGCTTCGACTCGTGCAGCAGTGTACGATATGAAAATGACTATCGGAAAACGAATCGTTCAAGCGAAAATTGAGCAAAAGGAAAAAGCTCGGGAAGATTATGAAAAAGCAAAAGCAGCAGGTAAAACGGCTTCTCTTTTAGAACAAGAAACGCCAAACGTTTTCCAAATGAATGTAGCGAATATCTTACCAAACGATACGATTAAAGTCGACTTATTCTATACAGAATTATTAGTTCCAGAAGAAGGCGTTTACGAATTTGTTTATCCAACAGTTGTTGGACCTCGCTACTCGAATGAACCCAAAACAAGCGAAAAATCGAAAGCTGCTTGGGCAGAAAACCCATATCTTAAAGAAGGTGAAAAGCCGAATTATACTTTTGATATTAATACCACAATTCGAGCAGGAATTCCGATTCAGAATGTCACTTCTGCATCTCACAAAGTCGATATTCAATTTGGAAGTAAAAGTGAAGCGACGATTCAATTAAACGAAAAAAGCTTTAGTGGAAACAAAGATTATATTTTGCAATATCGCTTGAAAGGCGATAAAATAGAAAACGGTTTGGTCTTATATAAAGGCGAAAACGAAAACTTCTTTTTGATGATGATGCAGCCACCAAAAAGAGTAGAAAAAGCAGCTATTCCGAAAAGAGAATATATTTTTATTTTAGATGTTTCGGGTTCGATGCGAGGTTATCCGTTGACACTTTCTAAAGAATTGATGCAAGATTTAGTGGGCGATTTAAGGGAAACGGATATTTTCAATGTGATGCTTTTTGCAGGAACTTCAGGTACACTTTGGGAAAATTCAAAACCTGCAAATCAAAAAAATCTAAAAGAAGCATTATCTAAAATTGACCGACTTCGAGGAAGTGGCGGAACGGATTTATATCCAGCTTTACAAAAAGCTTTGGCGATGACACCGAATGCAGATTATGCCAGAACTTTTGCGATTGTAACTGATGGTTATGTTACCGTTCGTGATGAAGTTTTTGAATTGATTCAAAATAATTTGGGCGAAGCTAATTTCTTTACTTTTGGAATTGGTTCGAGTGTCAATCGAGATTTGATTAAAGGAATGGCGAGAGTTGGTTTTGGCGAACCTTTTATTGTGACTAAACAGTCCGAAGCGAAAACAAAAGCAGATAAATTTAGACAATATATTCAGTCGCCAGTTTTGACAAATATTAATGTACAATTCGATGGTTTTGAAGCGTATGATGTTGTGCCAAAAGCTGCACCGGATTTGATGGCAAATCGTCCCTTAATCGTTTTTGGAAAATATAAAGGCGATGCAAAAGGCAAAATTTCCATTACAGGAACAAGTGGAAAAGGCAAATTCGACGAAAGTCTGAAAGTAAAAACAACACAAGTTGCAACTGAAAATATTGCTTTGCGAACACTTTGGGCAAGACACAAAATTCAGTTATTAGACGATTATGCCTTGATTTATCGCTATGGTGATAATACCGAAAAGCGAGTAAAAGAAACAACCGAATTAGGATTGAAATATAATTTATTAACAAAATACACTTCTTTCATTGCGATAGATAAAGAAATCCGAGCAGATGGTGAAATCGTAACTGTAAAGCAGCCTTTACCGATGCCAGAAGGTGTGAGTAATTCGGCAGTTGGAGGAAATGTTCCAGCAAGTTATTCAGCAAGAATACAAACAGTCGGTTCGGCAGCACCAGCTTTGGCAGCACCGAAAATGGAAAGTGCTAAAATGAGTTCTCCTAAGCCGAGACCGATTCCAAAACCGAAACCTCGGAAAGATGCAGTTGATGCAATTTTTCAAATTGCAGAAGAAATGCCAATGTTTCCAGCTTGTGATTCGCTGGCAACTTATAAATTAAGAAAACCTTGTGCAGATAAAGCAATGTTAGAATACATTTATAAAAATTTGAAATATCCTGAAATCACAAAAGATGCGACTTTTGAAGGTATGGTAGTGATTAATTTCATTATCGAAAAAGACGGTCGAATTACAAATGTAAAAATCCTTCGAGATATTGGCGGCGGCTGTGGTGAAGCAGCAAAAAAAGTGGTCGAACAAATGCCAAATTGGATTCCAGGAAGACAA